>JACQMD010000068.1 GCA_016203755.1 Candidatus Roizmanbacteria bacterium | reverse complement strand
CCAAAGTAGGACTCATCACATTCAGCAATACCTTTCACCATCTGGTAGAATTGTCTCATCTGTTCCTGATAGATCAACCATCGAAACAACAGATAAAACCGATTAACCGTATTTCTATGAAGTCCTACTACAAGACTTGTGTTACTGGCATCAATATCAACACAAAAGTACCAGATCAGTTTTTTAATCTTGTAATCGCTTAGTTTACTTGATTTGACAAGCATATTGACTAGTTTAGCATAAGCTATTCTAGTCTAGTGCCTTTGATATATTTAGAGTGATATTTGAGCGATACAAAGGACAGTTCCAACTCGTTCCTAAGTGATATAAACTGAAAAACAATTTTGGTAAGGGTTGTAGGCATCGACTCCATTCAACTACCCTTAAGTATATACTTTGTAATCTCCTTCCAATCCTCTGCCATATATGTTGCATTGCTAATCTTTTTACTCGATACGTGAATACTTTTGCATCCGATGTTTTCCGCAAGCTCAACATCTGTTATCCGGTCGCCAACAACATATGATCGATCCTTATCAATTGTGTTATTTTTCAAAAACTCATCAACCAATCCTGTTTTTGGTTTACGACAGCTACAGTTGTCCTCAAGTGTATGCGGACATATAAAAACTTCTCTGAATTGTATGCCTTCTTTTTTGAAAAGCTTCATGAGTTTGTTATGTGGAACTTCAAAGGATGCATAGGAAAATGATTCGGTTCCGAGAGTTGGTTGGTTTGTTACCATAACCAATATATAACCATGATCTTGAAGAGTCTTGAGTGAATTCAAAACAAACGGTTTTAATTTAAATTTCTCAAGACTATCCACTTTCCCGTCCGGCGGTTCATCAATAATTGTCCCATCCCGATCTATAAATAATACGTTCATGCAGAAATTGTATCACAGTATGAACTTAGCAGTTCCTGTTGTATAATCCAATCATGAAGCTCTCGTTTCTCACGCAAGCCCTCACCGTTGCTCTTGAAAAATCCCGGCAAACTATCGGCACTCCCGGAGGCGAACGTATCAGCATCTCCCGCACCGTTTCAGCTGTAGCTGTTCTCTACGAAAAAGTACGGGTGGCTATGGAATACCGCGAAGAACATCTCATGCGGCGGGCAGCAATTGAACGTATCATTAAACGACGCCTCATCCTCAACGAGAACGGACGGGGAATTGCAGAATATCTTCTGAAAGAACTTTTGTGGGCAAAGTACGCACCGGAAGATTCAATTCCAATCGCGCAAATTCCCAACATCCAACGAACGGTTGATAAATACATATTCTTACGAAATGAAATCGGCCGGGGAAGACCACGTGAAGAACAAATGCGTGTTCACGAATGGCTCATATCTTCCGCTGCGGCTGAGGTTGAGCAGAAACTGGCCCCAAACCAGGAACGAGAAGCATTTATCAATTTTATTTTCCGCTACTTTCAAAAAAAAGTGTTTTTGAAAGACGAAACCGATCAGACAAAAAACATACAGGTCTACGTCGCCGTCCATCATGCATTCGCCAAAAGCGATGATGATTTCATCCGCTATGAACTCCTGAAGCTTTCATTTCCCCATCTGTTTCCTGCATCATGGAAAGAAGTACAAAACGAAACCGGGAAAATTTATGAAACACTCATTTCTATCCAGGAACAACTCAAGCACAAATTGAGTACCCGCCTCACCCGGTCACTCAAAAAAGAAATTGCGCCGTTTCTGATCTTGCGGGATCTCTATGAACAGGATAAGAAAAATTTTAAAACTATCATTGAGGACACAGCCAAACTTGAAGAACATATCGACCGGCTCTGCCGCAAACGCTACCAGGAGATAGGGAAAAAATACGCTACCGCTGCAACCCGAAGCATTATCTATATTTTTCTCACCAAGATGCTCTTTGCCATTGCGCTTGAATATCCGTTCGAGCGGTATATAGCCAAAGCATTCAATCCTGTCCCACTGGTAATCAATACTGTATTCCCTCCTATTCTTATGTTTGTCGCGCTCATCGGGATCTCTGCTCCCGGACAGGATAATACAAAACGGATCATTGCGCGGCTGAAGGAAATTCTCTATCAGGAATCATCTAATGAACACCAGATCACCCTTGCGCTCAAGACCCCTCAGGGACGACCGTTTCTTCGTTTTATTTTCAGTTTACTGTATCTTATTACCTTCACCTTTGTGTTTGGCGTGATTACGCTGTATCTTACCATTCTTCACTTCAATGCGGCAAGCATTGCCATATTTATTTTCTTTATCTCGGTAGTATTATTTTTCGCCTACCGAATACGCCAAACCGGACGTGAGTACACCATCGGCAGAAAAGAAGGGATTTTCAGCCCGGTGATTCACCTCTTTCTTTTGCCCATTCTGGATGTGGGGAAGTGGCTCTCCAATGAAATTTCACGGCTTAATGTACTGGTCGTGATTTTTGACTTTATCATCGAAGCGCCGTTTAAAGCAATTTTTGAAGTGTTCGAAGAGTGGTTTTCGTTTATTAAAAAGAAGAAAGATGAGAT
The DNA here is from genome assembly GCA_016203755.1 of Candidatus Roizmanbacteria bacterium. Classification (GTDB taxonomy): domain Bacteria; phylum Patescibacteriota; class Microgenomatia; family 2-01-FULL-40-14; genus JACQMD01. Next base: position 12,542 of record JACQMD010000068.1, on the reverse strand, counting down.
CATATAAATTTACAAATCAGTTCGAATATGATTCGAATCAACGCGAATAAGAAAATGATACTGCCGGAATTGAGTTATCAAATAGCAAATTCATCAAGTATGACTAATACGTTCTTTATCGGAAGTCCTACAACGTTGTCGTAATCTCCTTCCACCCGCTCCACAAAATCCTTCGCGCCTTCTTGTATCGCGTATGCACCTGCTTTATCGAGCGGTTCACCTGTTACAATGTAATCTTCTATTTGTTTTCTGGTTAATTTCTTAAAGTATACGGTCGAACTCACCGCATCAGATATTGACTTGTTTGTTTCAGTATTGATAATCGTAAAGCCTGTGATAACTTGATGGGAAGCATTATTTAACTTACTCAACATTTCCCTGGCTTTTTCATCGGTATGCGGCTTCCCCATAATCTCACCGTTCCATACAATAATCGTATCAGCTCCGAGAATAATACTATTTGGATGACGCGTTGCCACGTCTTCTGCTTTTTTGCGGGAGAGAAATTTCACGAGTTCAAATGGATCTGTTGAATAAGACAAATCTTCTTTGTAGGTACTTGTGTCAATAGTGAACGTTAATCTTGCTTGCTCGAGCAACAGTTTCCGCCGGGGAGAAGAAGAGGCGAGGATGAGAGGTTTTGTATGCACGATTATTGTTCCGGTGCGCGACGATAAATTTTTTTGTTTTCTTCATCGACAACGCCTTCAAATTCAGCCTGGTTTAGACTGTACCAATCGACTCCTCTTTCAATTGTTGCATGAGCTCCCAACGTCTGTAACGTAACTTCATATTTGCCATATCCAGCAGTATATCCATTTTCTTTGCAAATCGCTCGGGTAAGTCGATTTGCGGGACATTCAAATGCCCCTATTACTTTTGTTCCATTCTTAAAATTACCTTCATCTTCAAAAAATCCCCACTCCACATCTGTAAAGGTGTAGATGGTAGTACCAATTTGAATTCCTCCTACTTGTCCTGTCGGTTGGACTTCCGCTGGTAGTGGAGGAAGTTTTTGGGCACCTTCATTGCTGACGACACCACTCGTCCCCTCGATAAAAATTGCCGGGACTCCTAATACTCCAGCCAAACAGCCGTATAACAACAGACCCGCCCCCACAATGAGTGGCCCATTACGCCATAAAAATTTTGCTCCATTTGCCATATTAGGTTCTATCGTTACCATGTATTATAACTCTTTTGTCCAAAGAAACTGTAAAACGAGTTCAATAGGTGAAGATGGCCACATATATCGGATGAATACCCGTTATACATCCGTGCGTCACGTCTTCTGAAAGTTGAAGACTTCGATGACTGGAACTCGTGTCCCACCCCCACTCAATCACCTGTGTCGCTGACGTAAATCCGGGCGTATACGCTAAATTTTCTCCGATATGATTGTAACCGGTAGTTTCAAACACATAGCCCGAGTCTGCATCACGCTGGAATCCCGCATGATTATCGAGTGGATCTTCAGGGTTGGCTTTCAATCGTTCAGTGAGCTCTTGCGCCCGTTTTCGCGCATACTGACAGAGCCGTTCTTCCTTTTGTACATCGGATTTACCGTGGGTGCGACGGTAGGATAGTAATGCATTCCACAGCTCGTCTTCGGTTACATTTACTTTAAGCGGGGTTGGCGTGACATAGATCACTTTCTGATAACGGGTAGGAACTGGTGAAATATCCGTAGTACTCGTTGATAACCAAGGAGTGGGTGCGTTGGGATCCACAACGGTCAATTGTCCGCCCGGGAAGAGCACCTGGCTGTATGGAACGACAATTTCATGCTCGATTCGATCGGCCAATGTAGCGAGCTGTTCGTTGTTGAGGAAATACAATCCAACAACTATTAAAAAAATAAGTAACTTTAAAGTTATTCTGATTTTTCGTTTCATAAATCTAACACTCCCTCATAGATTGTACTATGCGCTGGTGAAGATTGATAAATTGTGAACGATGTAACGTCCGCTGATGTATTGTATTATGTTCTGCTACATACCGATAGAGTACTCCTGCTGGTATTTCAGTAACCATTGGTATGTTTCTACCGGATTGATGGATATATTCTTTGATGGAGCGAAGCATCTGCATAAGTTCCGTTGACGTATCTCCCTTGAGGAGTCGGATAAATTCTCCATAACTGTCAAACGGTAATTCGCCCTGATCATATCTTCCTGCACTGAAATGAATTTCTCGGGTTATGGGAAGAAATTTGCCAATATGATCCCGCCAGGGATGAAACGGCCGATTGCCATACTTATCAGCTCTCCTGAAATGGACAAGATCCAGACATACATGTTTGCCACTCTTTTCCAACTCTTGAATAAAATCATCCACCGAACCACATCCCCACCCGTGGTATTCCTCAGGCTTTGGCTGCATGAGTAATTCTTCCTGACTCAATAAATCACTCTGTTCCTCGTTAGAATATACAACAATGGACAAGGGGTGATTAACTACTTTCCGTACACGAGCTATATGCCCAAGAGACCGCTCCCTCTCGGGCATACTAATACACGAAGCTATAGCAAGACCAGTATTTGCAAATTCTCTTTTCCGCAGTTTCGGCAGCAACTCCCGTACCCCACCATTCCAACTTTGATGGGCAGAAGTTACATAGTTTTTCGTATATTGCGATACATTTCCAAGCAGGAGTTGCCATCCTGATAGGAGATGGTTGGGAATATATTCCATGCCGGTATATCCTGCCTGTTCAAAAATATCCACAAGTTGCCCCATTGGTCGCCAGGCAAGCGTAAACAGGGTGCTTGCATGCAGATAATTCATCACAGACAATCCTATTGCGGTATCTGCTTGCATTGTTGGCTTCACTGCAATATGTTCTTGCTCGCGTCCCATACGCGCCTAGTATACAAGATTGTGAAAAGGGCAGGGGATTGATATAATATTGAGACCACTTTTAAGCGCCTGTAGCTTAACCGGACAGAGCATCAGTCTTCGGAACTGAGGGTTGGGGGTTCGAGTCCCTCCAGGCGCGCATTCAAGGTTTCCGCCGAAAGCGTCATCCAAAGGCCGATGGGCCTCTGGCCCAGATCCGCCTATTGCGGACGATTCCTGCCAGAGGCGCATTTTTTTATTGTTGTAAATCCGCTATTGTGAGGATTTCTTCCTGCAATAAACCTCTGTTAACTAACTCTTTGATATATTCAAAACGCCAACCAGTATAATTCCTCTCATAATAATGAATTTGTACTAACAATTTTTCCACCTCTGTTGTGCTTTTATACACCATACCTGTAGCTACATCGCACCGAAGTAATAAGGCGAGGCCATTTTCAAAAAGCATTTCTCCCCAATCGTATACGCCATTCCATTCTTTCGTCAGCCTTGGGCTACTAAAGATAGGTATTACAGGAGAGTTCTTTGATGGATCTGCAGCCATAAGTCCAAATCCTGCATTTGTGCTTGCTTCTCCCAGTTTGGATAAAAGGTATAAACGCGATCCAAAAACATTAAAACGGTCAACAGGGTCGGATAAACCCCTGAGGGAATGATCCGGATTTTTCATACAATCCCAATATTCTTCTTTTATTGTATCTCGTACTCTCATCAATGGAGGAAGTATCTTACCGTTATCGGCCAATCGAGTTATAGTATCAAATACAAGCGATTCCAGAGCTTCATTTGAACCGAGTTCGAGTAAATTCCTTGCAGCTGTGTAGACATCTCCCACAACAAAATGGTTATCATAAAGAACATAACCTGGTATGAAATTACCGATCTCCTTCTTTATTACATCATCAGTTCGAACAAGTTCAGAAACTCTCAGGAACTCAGACGGTTTTATAGCTAAGGCTCCATAAGGATTTTCCCTTGTAGAAAGGAATTTACCCAGCTGCATACATAAGTCTACCGTATCAAGTCCTGACAAAAAACGTTCAGTCATCATGCAAGTATTATATCACCCTATAGTAAATAAAAGGGCAGACGAAGGGAATAGTTCGCTGGATGTAACGGAATTTCGAATATGACCACTGAAACGCCGTGGAAAAGTAAAGTCGAAAGAAAGAATACGTGGATAGATTGCTATTGGTAAGGGTGTAGTTATCTCTCTCAAATAAATCCTGTTATACATAAGAAATCAGTTTTCTTATTCATGGTTATTCTTCCTCAATTTTCTCTGCAATAATAGTTTTGCCTTCACCATTTCAGTCAATGCGGCAAATCCAAACTGAAATAATAATGGCCAACCGGGAATGTACGATAAAGCTGTCGATAACTTGGCATCATTACCAACAATAATATAGTTTTCTTTTCTTTGTCCTTCTGCTACATCGTATAATACCTGAGCAATTGTCTCGGGTTCCATTCCGACACGTCTTCTCACCGGATCTAAAATAGCCTGGGCAGCTTCGCGCGCAAGGGGCGGTGTTCCTTCAATCCATGAGTCATCATCAATAGTGGTATTATTCACTCGACCGGGTTGAATGCTTACTATGCGGACGCCGGATTGTGCTCTTTTTTCCTCACGATAGTAATTTTGTGCAATTCTCATGAACAATCTTTTAGATTCGGCATATTGGAGTCCCGGCCAATGAGGCTGAAAATATGAAGAAGAAAGTATATTGATAATCGTCCCTGACCCTCTTTCTCTCATATGTGACAGTGTCGCAGCCATCAATAACGTTGGCCCGAAACAGTTTACTACGAATAGGTTGTACGATTGGCGTTTGCCATCATCTGTTGACCAAAAACGCCTAAGAGGACCCAGACGCATAATACCGGCATTATTGATCAGTACGTCCAAACCTCCGTGTTCAGTAAAAATATAGTCAATGATATCCCAATTTCTGAGAAAGTCCGCAACATCCAGTTTGAACGGAATTACCTGAGGATATTGATCTTCCGGGAATGCTTCATTTAGTTGCTGTTCATGTAAACCAGTTGCATAAATGGTATAGTTTGGTTCTTGGGCAAATCGTTCTACCGTCGCGCGACCAATACCAATGATGTATTTCTTGTTCCGGCATGGGGCGGTGAAAAAATAAAAGAAAGTTAGTTTCGTATAGGACATGTTCCCCACAGTCCTTTGTTCTCCGTTCGGGCTTTGACCTCTGCCTGTTTAAACAGTTCCTGATACTTCACATCGGGCGGGTAGGAGACTGCATAGGCATACCCTTCAGTAACGAGTAACTGATTAACTAATAAGTCTTCTTTATAGACATACCGTAACAACCTGCCATACCGGTCGGTTTCAGATACATCTTTTTCAAGCCCTACTCTACTGCCTTCCACCAGTTCCTTATTTTTTGCAGTTGCTTCTTTGGCAAAACACTGCACTGGTTTTCTCGGATCAACCGACTCCGGCGTATCAATACCAATATAGCGTACTTTTTGCCGCTTTCCATTTTCGAATTCCACCTCAATGGTATCTCCATCAACTGCTTTAATTACTTTCACAGAGACAAGATTTGCTTGGGCAGGCGAAATGTACGCTTCCAAAACCGCAGGAGATGGAGATGGTATGTTTGGCGCCGGGGAAGGGGAAACTCCAGAAGTGGATGGTAACGATATATCTTTCGAAATCAATGAGGAAAACAATAGAATACATAACAGGATAAGAAGAGAAAGTAATCGTCTGTTTCTCCCGAAAAAGAATCGCTTCATATTCATCAACCATTATACATGTACGAAATCGTCGTCCGCGCAATTATCAGAAATACACATGGCGATGTGTTACTTGCAAGGAGAACCAAACCATCACTACTCATTTAGTGAGCGCCAAGCTTCCATTTATTTTCTTATTAAATTCTTACAGAATTATGAATTGACCCTGGTATCTGAAGTTGCTAAAGTGAAAGAATAGGATTTCTTGCGCAGCTGCCCCTATGAAACATACGCGCATAGTATTGTTACTTTTTCTTCTTATAACAATTCTGATTGGATTGTCTTTCATTGTTTTTCCAGTATTTGCGCAAACCACCCGTTTTACCGCACGAAGCAATAGCAGTGAAGATACCAATATATCAGATGATAAACTGACGCTTCGCGAGGCGATTTTGTTCAGTGAAGGGAATCTGGGACGAATACTGAGCGCTGCCGAACAAAATCAAGTCTCCGGCACTGCCGGAGAGGGGAAAAATCACTTTATATTCCTTGAAGCTGATGTGCAACTGGATTCCATTCTTCCCGAAATCAAACATGAAAAGACAATCATTGCCAGTGCTACCCGCGGACGCAAAGTTATCGACGGACGGGGGACGATAGTGACGGGACTGCGCGTGACCGCAAGCGATTTTACGATTGGCAGCATTGAGTTTCGCAATTTCCTGCGTGAAGGATTGAATATTGCCACCAAAACAGTAGAAGACCCGAAACTCTTTATGTCAGATTTGAAATTCAATAAAGCTGAACGGGGTCTGGCAATTAGCGCGACCAATCCGGGAAAAATGGATTTTGTTTTAAGTAATAGCGAATTTGAAAACCTGACGGTGACAGGACTGACCATTTCTGCATCAGTTGGCGGAGACTACGAATTTCGGGGCAATATCTTTGGCAATCCGCTGAAAAAACTTGGCGTTGAGACTGCTGCAAAACTCACCTTCGGCCGCGGAGCAGGAAATATTAAAGTCACCTATACCGGCAACACGCATGCAACGGAGCAGGGGACGGGGAGTTTCTTTGAAGAAATCCAACATAACGGCGCTATCAAATGGGAGATTGAGAATAATCATTGGCTTGGCGGCCAAACCGGTCTTGATACCCGATTTCTCCTGGAAGGAGAAAAGAATTTCTCGACCAATGAATATAAATTTCATACGAAAGCAGGATTTACCTTAAAGACCATGCCTGCCCGTGGCGTAACACTCAAGTTAAATCTTGATACTGAGGCGATGAAAAATAACGGGACAGGGTGGAACCTTGATGTCCGTGGTAATGTTGAGATGACGACACGATTGTTTGAGATACTTGATAATAAAGCAGGGGTTGACGGATTTGTCCGTGCGGGTGCAGCGGGATTCTGGCGGGATCGGGATTCACATTATGAGGCAAATGTGGATATCGGCATTCGGTTACTTGCTGTTGGAGGAGTCTCATTTGACCTCTTTTACCGGCATGATTTTATAGAAGGTAATGGACGCGGTGTTCAGTTTAAGCGATTTAAAGACTCCATATTTATTGAAGACAGCACAATCATCGGCAACAAAAACGAAGGACTTATCCTTGAAGACTCTCATGTGAATGTAAAAAATAGTACGATCAATGTTAATGGAAAAAGCGGGTTTGATACTAAAGATTCTGAACTAGAAATAGAACTGAGTAGAATTATTGCAAATGGCCAAAGCGGTATTGCGCTCAAAAAATCTGATGCGATTATTCAGACAAGTATAATCTGCTTTAATAAACTGGATGGAATCAATATAAAAGGAGACAGTAATGTTGCTGCTTTTACTGATATTATTGATCGAAATGGTGACATTGAAATTCGCAATCTATCGAGAAACTATGTCAACGCAACAGAAAATGACTGGGGCCCGATCACACAAGATGAGATGGACCATAAACCATATCCGTCCAATATCTCACGACTGTTTGATGTCTTTGATTCTCCTGGACGCGGATTTATCGAATACGCAGCGTGGCAACGACCCGGCATTGGCTGCTCACAGATTAGTCCAACACCGACGACCACCACAACACCAACCCCGACTCCGACTGTGACAGTAATACCTACAATATCTCTTCCCTCAGTCACTCCTTCGCCAACTATCACAATCACGCCCACACGCACACCCACCGTAACACCTACCTCTGTGCTCACGCCGACACTAACTATTACACCAACGCAAACTCCAACTCCTTCACCGACCTTTTCTCTATCACCAACGCCGTAGGATATGACTTTGAATTATCTTCCCGTTCCCGTTATAATACGTGAACAGAATAACATTAAGGATCGCTAGCTCAACTGGCAGAGCATCCGGCTCTTAACCGGGAGGTTCAGGGTTCGATTCCCTGGCGATCCACAACCGACGGAATACTTTTTTTCCTCATGATCTTATCAATCACGCGAAAGTCGGGTGACTTATCGTTGTTATCAGTTACGTCAACTACCTCAAGTCCCAATGATTGCAATTCCGGTTCACCCAACCAGCCGCCTGCTTCTGCAAATAATGGCGTTTTTCCTCCCGGAGCCCTGTGTTCGTTTAACACCAAAACACCTCCTCCTTTCAGAGAACAGGCAACAGTATAAACTGCGCTCTTTTGTGTTTCTACATCAAGATAGCACAAAAGATTCATCATGGAGCAGAAACCAAAATGGTCATCCGGAAGATGGGTCATAGCAATATCACCCTGTATTAATTCAACCTCGCCATTTGCTAATTTTCGTAAAAAAGTATCGGGGATTTTTGCTATATGTACTCCTCTCCGTAACGCTCCTTGATAAACCAGTTCATCAATTCTATTAGCACCTTGATCACTACTGGCAAGTCTGATGAAAGAAATAGCACTTTGTAACTCATCTGGTATTTTATGAATGATTCTATCGATTAAACCTAAATCCTGTAAGTAATTGTTCCATGCAGCTTCATCTTCCTCGTCATAATCCCAATCTCTATCTTCTACGGGGTAAAAGATTATTTCTCTTTGTTGTATGTCTGCAATAACTTCGGGATTACTATCAACGATCGTCATTTGATACTCCTGTGTTGCCGCTTCCAGCATCGCGGCGAGCTGGTATGGCTCATGGGGGCATCGTGACTTTCCGTAGACTGTATTAAGTCCAGCACCCACTATTAGCACGTTCGTTGGCCCAACGCCCGCTGACTCGCTGAGTAGGCACTCCCTCAGTGCTCTTCTGGGAAACGTACCTCTTTTGGGAGAGGTTTCGGTCCTTACGGGTACGGGGGGTATCGTAATTTTTTCAGGATCAGACATTCTAAACGGTATAGTATAGCAGATTATTGAGCTAAACAACCTTATTGTCTACTGAGTTAACAGTTGCAGGTCCTGATTTTGGGGGATCACGAGCTGGTTAAAAAACATCTGAATCAACCATATATTGACTATGAGAGAAACAATGGTCAACGATAAACAAATCAATGCAGCTTTCCTATCTTTATCATCTCCATTGGTATAGAAAAAATACTTAATAAAATAATAAACGCCAATAGGCGTCATTACGACGCTATAAATATACGCTTTCCAATATCCCTGTTTTGCTTTTGCAGTTTTTTCCTGCTCCTGCACTTCGAGGAGTGTTTTATAATACTCCCGTTTGTTAATCGGCTGGGTAATCTGTCCTTCCATAGTTAAGCCCGTACTTTGTTAAACTTAAGATTACCCTATTATCTTGAGATATTCAATACGATTTACTTTCGGTTACGGTGTTTTTTGTATAAGAAAGTGTCTAGATCCTGCCGCAAACTACAGGAAAGCACTGGTAGAAAATAAGGAACATATGATATACTAATTTGATGATTGTAGAGCGACAAAGCCCACAAGCAGAGAATCCTGTCAAACAAATACAACTTCGGGCTGTCACCGCTCTTACCCGCTATTTGGAATCTCCGGAAGAACGAACTCTGGCAGAACAGGATACACGCGTTGTACAGTCTCTTCGAGAATCGTTGGTTGAGGGCTATACAGCAGGGTATATCAGTCTACCTCGGGGAACAAATACAGCAGTAGTCATCGATGGACTTGTCCGGGCGCTTGGCGTACAAAACATTACGGTTGTCTCGTGGGATGCGGAAGCAGAAACGGTCAGATGTCAAACATACAATCCGGATACTGACCTCTCAGAAGAAGTAGAGTTTTTGATATATGAACAAATCGACTCACTGCGTGGGGCTGAGCATAGATCATTTCTCCATCAGTTTCCACATGCACTCACTGTCGGATTAACAACAAAACCTGAGGTTAGACCTCCCCAAGGACTGGATGAACAATATGTTGATATATTTGAAAACCAAATCTATGAAATGTCCTCTGATGAGGCGGTTGCGCGGGGAGCGCTTCCTGCTCAAAAGGAAGATGAAAAAATAACAGAGAAGCACAAGACAGAGCTATCGCAGAAATTACACGGTGCACCTATAGAAAAAATGGACGATGTGTTATCAGAGACTGTCACAACCATATATGATGAGAATCCCGGACTCACTACTCTCGAACTATTTACTCATCTTGCTGAGCGATTACCGTTTTTTATCAGAAAACCAGTCCAGCAAAAAGTTCTGGATGCAATAGCAAGTCCCGATAGAGCAATAAGTAATGCCGGCAAACAGGTTATTATGCTGCTGTATTGTAAAACGGTGCTTTCTGCTCTGGAACCGTTACTCACTGATAACGAAGAGGATACTAATGAGTTAGTACAATCCGCAATGCAGTCTGTATATGATCATGCGCAAAATTTTCACTTACAATTTGAATTATCGGTACAAATTCGACGTGTTGCCAGAAACAAAATAGTACAAGATGTCGCTGATAGAGAAACTATACCTTCATTATGGGTTGAAAATGGCAAACATAAGGAAATCATAGCAGCAGTTGATCAGGCGCTGGTATCATATCGAGAATTATCATTTGAACGAAGACGTGATCTTGCAAAAGATATTTCTGGAAAAACAGGCATGAATGGAGACACTATTAGAGAGTATATCGATTTTCGAAACGATCTGGTAACAATTGAAAATGCAACACCACAAGATCCTATCGAACGAAGTGATAATACGATGATTCAATCTACTCTTAAAACACATCTGCATTTTGCGCTTGCGGGAATTTATTCTAATTTTCAGCGTGCAGAAACGCATGAACGAGCAGTAGATATAATCGTGAGAAGATACGGACTTGCAGGATATGATCCGGCAACGTTTCGAGAACTTGCAGAAAAGTACAGCATCAGTATACAAGCTATTCGAAAAGAGGAAGCTCGAGTACTAAGCTATCTCCATCATCCACGTTTTGCCAGAAAACTCAGACCATTTATCGATCCGGGTCGCGGAATAGGGCTGAACCACCAGTCATTTCAGAAGGAAATTGACAGGAGTCACATAACAGTAACAGCTCATTCTCCGATTGCCGCACTTGCAGCAGTACCGCAACATGTTCGGGATAAACTCCAAGACGCGCAGATTTCTTCCCTGGGTCAGATGACGGATCAACCCATCGATGCACTAATTGAAAAAGCAGCCCTGATACCGCAGGAAATAGAAGATCTCAGAAAGGCAATTATTACCATCCTTTCAACCTATTATTGTGAGGAGTTACGATATCAATTGTATAGTCAATACTTAACCATCGCCCAAAAAGCACGGGCATTGGGCGTCATGTTGCCATCATGAGCGGTGCATCCTCGCTTGTTCAACCACAATACGCCACTGAGCAGGAAGCGTTTTTAACGACAGTTGTTGTTCTTCCACTGGTTGCATTCTGGTTTGAACTCTTTTGGAATGGCATTGTGAGAAAAATTGTCTCGGTAAAAGAAATTTCCTACGGCGTAGCTTTCATCTTAACTTCCGCAATTATAATACTCCTTGGATAACGTGCTTCGTACATTAAACTAACGTTTGCTGATTGATGTTATTTTGTGGTATTTTTCTTCCCAAATGTCGGTAGGCTTGTACTGTTGCCACACGCCCTCGCGGAGTGCGCTTAAGAAACCCGATTTGCATCAGATACGGCTCAACAACATCCTCAATGGTTCCGACGTCTTCCGAAATGGTATTTGCCATCGTATCGATCCCGACCGGCCCGCCGGCAAATTTGTCAATAATGGCAAGCAAATATTGCGTGTCGTTTTTATCAAGCCCGACTGAATCAACCTCAAGAACAGAAAATGCTTCATCTAAAATATCTCCTGCAATGGTACCGGTACCTTTTACCTGAGCAAAATCACGAACACGTTTCAACAGTTTTAATGCAATTCGCGGCGTCCCGCGTGCCCTGCGTGCAAGTTCTTCTGAAGCTGCAGTATCGATGGGAACGTGTAACTTCTCCGCGCCCTTTCGAATAATTTGTGATAACTCTTGCGGTTGATAGTACATAAGCCGGTGCACCACACCAAACCGGTCACGAAGGGGAGAAGAGAGAAGTCCGCTTCGAGTGGTAGCTCCGACAATGGTGAATCGTGGAAGGTTAAGCCGTAACGTTCGGGCAGACGGGCCTTTCCCGACCACGATATCGAGCGCGAAATCTTCCATTGCAGGGTAGAGCGTTTCTTCAACAACCTTGTTTAAACGATGGATCTCATCGATAAATAAAATATCGTTTTCTTCCAGATTGGTTAAAATTGCTGCAATATCTCCCGCACGTTCCAAAACAGGTCCCGACGTCACCCGAATATTTGCCCCCATTTCTTTTGCAACCAGATGCGCAAGCGTTGTCTTGCCCAATCCGGGAGGCCCGTACAATAAAATATGTTCAATCGGTTCCTTCCGCTGTTTGGCAGCTGAGATGGCAATCCGCAGCGCTTCTTTTACTTTCGGCTGGCCGGTAAAAAAGTCCCACTCCGTGACACGGAGGGTGTTTAATAGCTGCTGGGTCTCACGATCGTTGGGTTCTGATGTATTTTGAAT
>JACQMD010000004.1 GCA_016203755.1 Candidatus Roizmanbacteria bacterium | reverse complement strand
TTTTTTGAACGATATATGTCCATCGGCGTTTAAATTTCCGCAGTTTAGTAAACAATAACGTTATGATTCAAGCGGATCGAAACGCATCTGTAATTTTTCCTCAATGCGCATGATTCTTCGTCTATCAATTGATAGATCATGGTCAAGGACTTTAAAATATTTTTCAATCTTTTGTGAAAGTTTATGGATATCTTTTTTAGTAGCCATTAATTTCAAGTCTTTTTTAGTGGCAAAGGATTTCAGATCTTTTTTGGTAGCAAATTGTTCCAAGTCTTTTTTCGTAGCAAATCGCTCGAGATCTTTCTTTGTCGCAAACGATTCTAGATCTTTTTTCGTAGCAAACGATTCTAGATCTTTTTTCGTAGCCATAGATTTTTCTATGGCCGTCAGACGATTTAACATTATTTCCAATTTTTGTTCTGTGGTGTCAGTTCTCATATGTTTGGTTTAAATTGTTATACTATAGTCTATGAAATGTAGTATCGCAGTCCTGATTCTATTGTTGAGTATAGGAATATTTGTTTCGCCTGTCAATGCCACCGTTGACCCGTTTGCAACAAATAACAACATCCACGGCATCCATATTGTGGACGAGAATGATCTTGAAGAGGCCGCAAAACTGGTCAATAGCAGCGGAGGAGAGTGGGGATATGTCACCATGGTTATTACCGAATCGGACCGGGATCAGGGCAAGTGGCAACAAACATTTGATAAGATGCGCCGGCTGAAAATCATACCGGTGATTCGTTTAGCCACCAATGTAGAAGGATCTGCATGGCGAAAACCCACGGAACCCGATATTAAAGGTTGGGTGGAATTTTTAGGCAGCCTCAACTGGGTCGTTCAAAACCGCTACATCATTTTGTTTAATGAACCCAATCATGCCAATGAATGGGGTGGAGAAATCAACCCTGCAGAATATGCCCACATTGCTCGGGTTTTTCGTGATGAGCTCAAGAAACATTCGCAGGATTATTTTATACTTCCTGCCGGTTTTGATCAGGCAGCGGGAACTACTCCTCAAACAATGGATGTAACCGTATATTTCAAAAAAATGTATGAATCCGACGATCAAATTTTTACCCTGTTTGATGGATGGACCGTCCATGCATACCCCAATCCGAACTTTTCGGGTTCTGTACAAGATCGGGGTCGTCGATCTATTCGCGGTTTTGAGTGGGAAGTATTATATCTTTCTGCATACGGATTGCGAGCAAATATTCCCGTTTTTATCACCGAAACGGGCTGGGTACACCGGGAAGGAAGAGATGAAGATAATCCATCATTTCAACCGGCTGAAATAGTTTCGAAAAATTACCAGACCGCATTTCAAACGGTGTGGAACACATCAACAATTGTAATGGTTAGCCCGTTTGTCTTTAATTATCAGGACAATCCTTTTGATCATTTCTCATGGAGAAAACCCGGTACAACAGATTATTTTCCGCAATATGAAGCGGTAAGGAATTTAGCAAAAGAGAAAGGGAGTCCATCACAGGTTGAAAAGGGTAATCTTGTACTTTCGCGCATTCCTGATACGCTCACCGTCGACTCCGTTTTTTTTCTTCCCATTGGCATTAAAAATACGGGACAAACTATTTGGGATGAAAGTAATAATGTACAGCTGAAAGTACTTGGTACAGAGCCTTCAGAAGAAGTAATTCCCGTTAAAACGCCGCATCTTGAGCCATTCCAGGAACAACTCATCAAAGTCTCGGTAACAACGTCTGAAAAAGAAGGCTATATTCCGCTTTATGTTCGTCTAGAGAAAGACGGAAAACAGATTGGAGAGATAGCTGAAAAACGGATTAAGGTTGAATATCCAAAAAGCGTGTGGGCGAAAACAGTTTTTTTCATACGGAAATTTTTGGAGAAAAATCTCGAACGTTGACCTCACCTTCGACAGATGTGATATACTTTGATGAATGGAAAAAAGATATGCGGTCCCTTGTTATTATTTTCCCTGGAACAGTTGCTATAGGGATGTGTGTGGGAATTTTGAGTGGAATACAAAGAGTTGGAAAAAATTCGACGACGGTTTAATGGAACGACACCAAGATATGCTGAAAGAAGCTGTACCTAAAGTAAAACAACGAATCACCAAAAATGCAGTAAAAGGTTATCCGGAAGCATATCCCCTCTGTAAACAATCACAGGATTTATACAGCTTATCTCCAGAAGAATAGTAGTAACTAAAATAAACAATTACCTTCTTCCTAAAAGATGAAATATAACTGTGAGAAGAATTGAGAGAATAATTGATATGACAATTGGAAAATAAAACGTAAATCCGTCCCGCTGAATTAAAATATCTCCCGGAAGCTTTGGAATCCCAAATCGACCAAGAAGATTCACCATAACCCCGATAATAAGTAAGATAATTCCGAATACTATGATGATGTTCCCCATTTTCATGTAATGTTGTATTACGTTGTTTTTCTATTGCAACTCTTTTATACTACCATAGAATGGAAAAACGAATGGTTATCATTGTATCATCATCAACGCGCAATGAGGCAGAGATCATAAAAGGTACGTTAACAGCAAATGGTATTGAATCCATAATTACGGGTGATGATGCGGGCGGTATGTACCCTTTTCCGTTCCAGTCAGCAAGCTCGGGTATTGGCATTTATGTGAAAGAGAAGGATAGGGAAAAAGCAGAACAAATTCTTAACGTGTCAAAAAAGTAATATTTCTATTATGCTAACAGCATGTTCTGCACGGTAACTTCTGTGAAATCACGGATACTTTTTACGACGCCAGGTAATTGACATAGTATTTTTGTTCTTTCTTCCGTTCCCACTGCAACAATATATCGTACTCCGGCTGCGAAGGCTGCGGTGATACCCGACACTGCATCTTCAAAAACAACACATGCTGGTGGTGGAAGCTGTATTTTTTGAGCTGCTAACAGATACGCATCCGAAGCTGGTTTTCCGCGGTAACTTCCGTCGTTATATACGATGTTGTCTACGTCGAACCATCGGGCAAATCCCAATTTATTAAAAGAAAATTTCATACTGTCAAAGGAGGATGATGTTGCAATGATCCGAGGAATAGATTGTAACTTCAACTCGTCCAAAAAAAATGAAAATCCACTATTTAAACGGAATAATGTGCTTGATAGATATAATTCTTTGGTGATGGTCTCTTTTTTCTTTGCGAGACGTATAACGATTTCCGATTTTAATCGATAGCCCCCCATCCATTCAATCGTATTTTTCGGAGGAACCCCTCTGATTTTTCGTACCATCTCGTCATCGGTTGCATTTTTATTTCTTATTGCAAGAGAGATCTCATTCCACGCTTGTTTTTGAATGGGATAATCGTCAACAATGACGCCGTTAAAATCGAAAATGACTCCAAGTGGAAGTTTGTTACTCACACTATTATTATAGTACCATTATATAAAAGTGGTGATTTTTACTGACTACACGCCCCTTCTGTATAGCCCAGCGCTTCGTAAGCAGCATCACCCATGGGGAGTTTACCGTCTTGCCCATAGAGTTGGCAATAGTAACAACTGTTATTGTAGGTAAGTTTTCGGGGAGTTGCACCTTTGTCTCCCGAAGTAGGCCTATCATACCCGCAAACCGGTGCATAAGAAACCCCCGAACATTCAGTCGGTATATCTGCAGAACATGCGGTAAGAGTTAACTCACCCTGTTCAATTGCCTCTTCGATAGTATTGTTGACCGCGGGAGTTGCTCCCTCTGTTGCAACTTGCTCTTCCTCCTTCGTCTCTCGATTGATACGAAGCCGTTCCAATAGATTTGGATTTCTCCGGACAATCACTATTGCACCAATTATAAGAGCTAACATAACAAAGAGACCAACCATTACTTTGTTATCCATATATTATTATATTGTATCACAAGGACAAAACTCCCCTCCCATTGTGTTATGCCATTCCTTTCTGATACAATCCTTTCTGATACAATGAAGAAATCTATGAATTCGCATACTGGATTAACTAGTGAAGAAGCAAACAAACTGCTCGTTCAATACGGCAAAAATGATATCAGCAGTACAAAGCGATTTTCGCTGATTCAAATTTTTTGGACGCAATTTAAAAATTTCCTCATTGTTCTCCTGGTTATTGCAGCACTCATTTCCTTTTTTGTGGGCGAAGCGCTCGATGCGGTGTTTATCCTTGTTATTATCATTCTGAATGCCCTTCTTGGATTTTTTCAGGAATATAAGGCAGAAAATGCCCTTGCAGCACTTCAGGACATGACAATTTCAAAGGTGCGTGTGATTCGTGATGGAGTGGAGCAGGAGATAGACAGTCGTCTTCTTGTGCCTGGAGATATCATAAAACTTTCAGAAGGAGATAAAATCCCCGCTGACGCACGTATCCTTGAGTCTATGCATGCGGAAGTCAACGAGGCCTCTCTAACCGGTGAATCAATGCCGGTTGAGAAAAATCCCCATGATAAAGAACAAAATATGTTGTATATGGGCACTATTGTGACGAGCGGAAAAGCTACAACGCAAGTGACCCATACCGGATTTGCTACGAAATTTGGCAAAATGGCAGCATCACTTTCGGATATCAAGCATGAACAGACACCCCTTATGCGAAAAATTGCAGTTCTTGGAAAACAATTGAGTAGTGGAGCAATTGGTATTACGTTGCTCATTTTCTTAATCGGCATTGTACAGGGACGGGATGTTATAGAAATGTTACAGATAAGTATTAGTCTTGCGGTTGCTGCTATTCCTGAAGGACTTCCGGCCGTTATTACGATTACACTGGCAATTGGACTGCAGCGGATGGCCAAACAAAAAGCAATTCTCCGAAAACTTGGCGCTATCGAAGGGCTGGGGAATACAACAGTCGTTGCAACGGATAAAACAGGAACACTGACCGAAAACAAGATGCGGGTTGCCAAATTTTGGATTGATAATGCAACGCATACTCCAAAAGATTTTATCGGCAAAAAAATGCCTCCATTGCTTCTTCTGCTCTTGAAAGCTGGAGTCATTTGTAACAATGCCACCCTTGTTCCTGCCAAAAACAAAAAGACATATGAAATACTGGGTGACCCTACAGAGGGAAGTTTACTACTTCTTTCTAAAGAACTTACTGTTGATCCGTATAAGGTAAAAGGAGGCGGCAAACTCGTTGACGAATTTTCATTTGACGCAAAAAAGAAAATGATGAGCGTTATATGGGAGGAAAATGGACAGAAAACGCTCTATGCCAAAGGCGCGCCCGAAACAATCTTGAGTCTTTCATCAACCATTGTTGAGCAAAAACGAACACGAACCATGACGGCAAAAGACCGTTCGGCTATTCAAAAAGAGTTGAAAAATTATCAGGAGAAGGGACTCCGGGTCCTCTCTATTGCCAAACGGGAACCCATACAAACCATTGGGAAACGGGATGAGATGGAGAAGAACCTGACATTTATTGGTTTTGTCGGAATTGCCGATCCGGCCCGTACAGGGCTTCGTGAAGTGCTTATGACTACAGAACATGCAGGCATACAAACGATTATGGTCACCGGAGACAATCCCATTACCGCAGCATCGATTGGAGAACAGATTGGACTACTGAAACCGGATGATCGGGTGGTAACCGGCATGGATCTTACGAAAATGTCAGACCGGGAACTGGAAGAATCGGTTGAGTCAATTCGCGTATTTGCCCGCACCACTCCAGAAGATAAGTTCCGTATTGTAACGGCGCTGCAAAAAAAGGGACATATCGTCACGGTCACCGGAGACGGAGTCAATGATGCGCTTGCGCTTAAAAAAGCAGATGTCGGCGTAGCTATGGGTAT
>JACQMD010000086.1 GCA_016203755.1 Candidatus Roizmanbacteria bacterium | reverse complement strand
GAGACATGGAAGCAGCAGATGGATATATATTTATAACTCCCGAATACAATGAAGGCACAAGCGCCGCACTTAAAAATGCCATAGATTTTCTCGCGTTTGAAGGAAGAAGAAAACCGGCAATCATTATTGGCTACTCGGACGGATCAAATGGGGGTATGTATGCACCGATACAGTTGCGGGTAAACCTTGGCGAGTTAGAAATAGTAGCACTGAAAAAACAACAAATCATTTTGAATGCAGATAAAGTAATAACAGAGGAAGGGATAGCAGTGCCAAGTGAAAAATTGAATCTTGAAAGACGATTCGCCAGCATTATAGATGAAATTCTTTGGTTTGCGAAAGCTCTTAAAATAGCAAGAGAACTGGATATGCAATCCTAATGGGTTGAATTCTTCATTATTTTATGTATCCAAGGGAGAGTGAGTTCGAAACAACGCATGGGGATGACGCCTTTTGCTACGCTACTCTGAGTATATGGAAAAAGTGAAGCCTATTTTTGTTGAAGCAATGCATGGATTTTCCCGGCCTGTTTCCGATCTCCAAACCGAACTACTACCTCTTTCGTATGGTCCGCTGAAAGAATTACTCCAAGAAAATGTTGCAGATCAGTACCGAGGTCTCGTCAAAGGACCCCGGGGGATTTTAACAGCTGATACAATACAGACGCTGGTAAGACTGGGAATTACCAACATAGCATATGTTGGTCGGCATACAAACAATGTCCTGCCGGAAGAGTTTCATTCAGCCGATGATAACGTCGTTTGTATACAAACAGACCGAGCAGACGTATTTATTTCCCGGATTCAACATTCTCCGCTTTCCTATGCAGTAGCAGCGTATGTGTTAGGACTGTCACGCCTTATGTACTCCGGACAGATAGCTGCCGCCCACCACCTGACCATATCCGGCGGGAATACATTTTCCCTACGTGCCGGCCATTCGTTTATCTATGACGAAGTGCGTGGTAATGCTCTGTTTTCTTGCTTACACGTGGTTTCGGTCGGGGCGGGGGATATCGGGAGTAAAGTCATTGAAGGATTTGCTGAAGGAGGAGCACGCGTGTCGTATATTGCACAAACTCCCAAGCCTAGTGGCCATCGTTTTCTTTCATCGCTTTCTGATCTTGATACATCAGCACCTGTTGATATTCTCACGCTTCACTTGCCGCCAGGTGTTAAGGCTTCCCTGAAAACACTCGAAAATATCGATCTATTTTTCCATACGGCTTCAGCTTCCAATATTGATGCAGAAGAAATTGTTGAAGCGCTCTCCGAAGGCAGGATACAACGGGCAATCGTTGATGTATTTTTACAGGAAGGCGATGCATTTGCTCATTCTGTGCTTAATCCGATAGGTAACCTTGATGATGAGGAAGAGAAACTCCAATGGAAACGAGAACTCGACGGATTCATAGAAAAGGGGAGATTACTTCTTACTCCTCATATAGCGTATAACGAGCCGACAATGATTGCAAAGACGCTTCAAGCAGTACTTGCTAATCTGTGCAAACTGGAAGATATTACCAGCGGTAAATTGGAACTGAATACTTCTTGAGTGTTTCAGGGCTTTTCAACTATACATGCTCATTGCTTTTGCTACGGCGACATGGTCAACTGCACCCGAAAATTCATCCGCTGTTTGCTGCGTCAGCATGAATTCGACTAACTCTCTTCCGGTCAAGTTTTGCTCCATCGCTGAATAGAGCTTCACCCAGGCGACTTTATCATGCATCGGAAGCGGGATCACTCCTGCATCTCGTAAATCACGTGATGTGACGTAGGAACCTTCACCAAAGTTTACCGGCTCCCCATTTTCGGTAACGGCAAATGTAACAATTCCTCTTTTTTCTCTCATCTGTGCAACCGCTCCCGCAATAGATAAATCTGGAATTGTCGTATGTGCAGTTCCGGAATGATTCAGTATAAGCGTACAGGCTTTTACCTGCGGAAAATGTCCATCGACCGTCATTGCAACCCGCGCCGGTCCTGCAATTCTATTAACCAGCCAGAAAAATGCTTTAAATTCGGGAAACGGAGTAACCAGATCCCGATTTAAACAATGAGCACGCGCTGCAGCATTCCATTCATTCTGATCTCCTGTTCTGCCAAACTCCAAAACGCTCAACTTGTATGCTGTCGGGCGGGCATTAACAATGGGAATACTCCGTGGCCGCTCCGGATCAGTAACAGGTACCTGCCAGTAGCGAATCGCCTTTTTAACCATTGTTGCCATCCCCTCATAACCGAGTCGTATTGCCAGTTGATCAGCAGCATGAAATACTGCAGTCCTCCGCGTAGCTTCTCTTGCAACGGCATTTTCATCAGCTCTATCATAGAATCGCATTGGACTGCCGCTGTAAGTTTCTTTCGATGCACGCTCTGCGGGAATCACCTCGCCGTCAAATACAAGATGAACCTTTGGATCGTGCCTTTGATTAGTAGCCTCAACAAGAGTAAATCTCAGATTCTCCCGTGCATCCTCTGATGGAAAGGGATTGTTTGCTGCGGTCAGAAATACCGGCACACCGAGCTCCTCTAATCTTTCTCCAAGAGATAATTGAAGATGTGTTCCTGTCTGTTCCAGCGTATCAGTCCCGTGTGTCCCGACAACAGAACCTACATCAGGTCTTGCAATTAAGT
>JACQMD010000063.1 GCA_016203755.1 Candidatus Roizmanbacteria bacterium | reverse complement strand
CATGAAGCTTTGATTGTTTGTTGCAAGACCTACCTGATACCACATGCCAAAATGAATCTCGTCATTTTGTGCTTCCCCATCATAGCGTTGATAGGTAAATCCCCCCGTAAACGGTGATCCTTTTTTGAAATTATCGGCAGGATCCGTGTTGGATTTTTGTGGATTGTAAAAAGAACTGAACAGGTCTTCCATTCCTGTCCATGACCCGGAATCACGGGATGAAGTAATGGAAGATTCTTCCGAACGCGGAGAATAGGTCTTTATCCCGGGATTGGTTTCCGCGCCGAACATCCGCCATTTCGGATTTGATCTATACGGTTCCGGAGCATCTTCACCTTGTTTTGGCTTCCAGTCAACGACATTGATAAACGAGTGTGCCATAATGCCTTCCCCGACTGTTGGAGGAGCAATGATATGATCATGGCCTTGAGATTTTACATCTGAATAAAAGGGGACCAATTTTTTATTCTGAAGTGATGTTGGTAATACATTTGTCGGCACGTTGTCAACAGTTAGTGAGAAAGGGATCTGTTCTTTTGCTGTTGTTAACGCAAGTGACGAAATACCGGTAAGTGGTATATTACAGTAGAGTAATACTTCAGAGCCGGACCGATTGACGATACCGGCATATACACTTTCATATGAATTAGGGCGCTCATTTTCGGGAAATTGATTGCCGGCGGTGTTTTGCAATGAACCAAAGAGCGTCCGGAAGGGTACCATAACTGTTTGCCCGTCAGGATAATTGAAATAGCATTCGACACTATCCAGATGATGCATGTCTTCTTTTTTGATACGTACTTGCATCCCTGCTATGCTGGAGTGTTCTTTCAGTTCAATATCGATTCTTGGTTCATTACCGCCAGGTTTTTCATAGGTTACCGTTTCAATTGCATTTCCGTATAATCGTCTGGGAATCTCCTCGTAATGATAGTGACCTTCTGCATCTTTCAATTCCTCAATCGCATTTTCCAGCCGTGCGGCGGCATCTGTCGTTTTGACCTCATTTTGATTTCGGTACGATAGAACTTTTTGGTCTGTGTTGTATTGTGAAGCAAACGCATTGAAATAACCACATAAGGATGAAAATTCTTTATCGTTGATTTGAAGAGGCGTTCTTGAACGAATATAAAACGAAAAATGTTCTTGTGCTGCAATCGAAACGACTGATATGTTACCACCCACCTGTGTTATTGTCTGCGACAAAGGACCAAATCGGTTGAAAAATAGTTCATCTGAATACGTAAACCATCTTCCGTCAATATTGAAAATAATATCTACATTCTTCAATGCTGCGGGAAAGCCCTCCCAAGGCGGGCCTTGCACCCAGCAAATCCTATCAAGCGATGAAGGACCTTCGATAGTAAGTATTGGAGCCGCAATCACTTTACCATTCGGCATGTCAAGTTCAACTGCATCGGCGGAAAATGGGGTAAACGTACCATCAGCCGTATACGTTCCAAAATGTGATCCAATAAATCTATTGCGTTGCTGTTCTCTCTCAAGATCAGTAGACAGGTCAGTAGAGACTGGTTCCGGAAACTGCCGGTCTGAATAGGTTGGTCGATCAGGAAACGAGGTTGAGGCAATCATTTGTCTGGCTGGTACCGGTTTGTCAGTCAGGGGAAATAACGGATTGTAATACTGCCGTGATTCCTCATCCGGAGGACTGGCTATTTCTTTCCATGCGCTTGAGGCAACTTCAGGTGATTGTACTTGTTCAGAAGTAGCTTCGGGTGAGGTATGGGTAACATTTGGAAGCGGAAGACTTGCAAATGCACTTCCTGCGGTTAACAAGGCTGAGGCTTTCAGAAGCGATCTTCGTGAAAGAGTTTTAAGACTGGGAGATGACGGGCGTTTTTCACTGGTATTGTCCATGGAATCTGCATTACAGTATAATATGGATGATTTATCGAATCAATACTAGTTTATCCATGAATTCTATACAATTCAAACCACTTCAAACAAGCGATACTGGACTGCTTCAGAAATGGATGAATGTTGATTTTGTGACCAGGTGGTATGAGAAACGGAAGTTTGTTTACGATGACGTGGAGAAAAAATTA
Organism: Candidatus Roizmanbacteria bacterium; assembly: GCA_016203755.1. GTDB lineage: Bacteria > Patescibacteriota > Microgenomatia > 2-01-FULL-40-14 > JACQMD01. The sequence continues at coordinate 4,046 of JACQMD010000063.1, read as the reverse complement.
GGCAATCAGGTACAGGGCACCCTGCCGGTTGACAGTTATATTGTGTACTACCATAGTGAGCCGGTTGGGTATATTCACACCTATAAAATTTCCCACTATCCTGGTTACGCTTCTTGTGTGCAGGTGAAAGAGGATAGCGCAGGCCTTGATATGTTTATCGGAGAAAAGGACTATCTCCACAAAGGCTTAGGAAAAGATATCGTCCAGTTGTTTTTGCAGGAAGTGGTATTTAAGAAAGATGGGATAGAACATTGTATTGTCGGCCCGGAACCGGAGCATAAAGCGGCCATTCGAGTATTTGAGAAAGCGGGCTTCAGGTATTTGAAGACTGTTCAATGTACCGGAGCCAAAGATCCTGAGTATCTTATGGTGATAGATAAACATGGAGAATATGTAGTATTCAAAAGATAAGCACTATGCGAGTTATTCAGAAGATGGCCGATACTGTCGCCAATACACAATTACTTTATCTGTTGAAATAGAAAATCCTGCTTTATTCGCCTTTTCTCGTTTTATCATCGCACATTCAAGTTGATTTGCTACACAGGCGGACCTGATATCGTTTAGGATGTACATATGGGTTGTCTCACGATCAAAGTTTCCCGGCCAAAGGTAAAAGTAGCGCCAGAATTCAAAACGCTCACCAAAAGTCATATTTTGCATTGCCCAGGTTTTTTCTCCCCATAACAACTGTTCAATACGATCCATCACTGAGAGTTTTCGTTCCGTATACATTCTTCATTGCAGATTATATACCTATTTGGTACAATCAATATCGATTTTGTGCGGGCGTAGTTCAGCAGTAGAATGCTTCCTTGCCAAGGAAGAGGTCGTGGGTGCGAATCCCATCGCCCGCTCCAGAGTGTTCAGTAGTAGAATAATCCGCCTTAGGCGGAAGGTCGTGGGTGCGTCCACCAGAGGCGGATAAAAATCCCATTGCCCGCTCAAAAACAATCCGTCGATAATCTACGCTTTCACTGCCGAAACAATATTGTACCTCCAATAATCTCCAGACTGTACGAGTTTGTATCCTTCAACAGCAGTCACTGCATTGATAAACTTATGCTGGTAGCCCAAGAACTTAATCAATTGATAGGGCAAAAGAGCGAATAAGTATAGCTTTCTCAACATCGGTAGTATGCGTGGAGTAATGTTCGTGACAGTTATTTGAGTAAATCCAGCTCGTTTAAGCATCAAACCGAACGTATCATGCAAAAAATACGGCAGACTATGCATGCCGGATCCATTCATAATCAAATCAACCATCTTTTGTTGTTTTTGTGTCAATGTTTCTCTGGAAGACACTGAGTATTCAAAGAGGATGAGTTTGCCCTGAGGTTTGAGTACACGATAGAACTCTTTCAATGCTTTACGGTAATTGGGAACATGAACGAGTGTTTCCATCGTATAGATTGCATCAAATGTGCTATCCGGGAAATGTAAGAAAGTATAATCTCCAACATGAAAGTTGGCCTTATCATCTAACCCCTGATTCTCTGCTTTTATCTTCGCTTTGTTGACAGCAAATGCTAACAAATCTACCCCTTGTATCCTGTATCCAAATTGTTTTACAAGATGTAAGGCAACATTTCCCTCTCCACATCCCGCATCCAATACCAATGAATTGTTAGGCAAACCGAGTTTCCTGGCTAACTGCTGTTCCATTAACACTTGTGCTTCTGCAAATGAAAGAGTATCCTTTCCCGGCGGGTAATACCCGAAGTGTTTCGTGCCCTTTAACAATAAGCTATAGCCTACACGCGATTCTATACTGTTAAAATAGGAAACAACTTTTTGGAGGGACTCCGTATGAAGCTTTTTCATCGATTTATTGTAACATGGACACTGCATTTTCCTCTCTTGCATTATTTTACGGATATGATAGGGTAAAAAGAGGACGCAGAATATATGTACTTAACCAGTAATGCATTTGATCAGGATGAGGATATTCCCTCACAATATACCTGTGACGGGGCTAATGTAAACCCGTCACTTGAGTTTACCGACATTCCACCTGAGGCAAAGAGCCTCGCACTCATTGTGGACGATCCGGACTCCCCTACTCATGAATGGTCACACTGGATATTGTTTAATATTCCGCCCGGGATAGAGGAGATCGGCGAGGGGGAAGCGCCGGTTGGTTGTCGAATCGGAACCAACGACTTTGGCAATCGGGAGTATGGCGGTCCGTGTCCGTCTGAAGGCAGGCACCGGTACACGTTTAAACTGTTTGCGCTCGATATCATGCTCGATCTTCCCGAGGGGGCTGATAAAGAAGCCGTGGAAGATGCGATGGAAGGACATATCTTGGAGCAGGCAGAGCTTACTGCACACTATTCCCGTGATTAAGAACGATAATCGTCTAAAATTCTTCGCTTTAATTTCTCAATACTGTCAGCGTTATGGATACTTACCAGTATGATGGGACGGTTTAATTTTTTTAATAAGGCTAAACTATCTTTCATTTCTTCTCTAGTTTTTATATCTGATTTTGTCAACAGAATTATTTCCGGAATATCCAGAATTTTATCATTATATTCCTTCATTTCGTTTCTAATGATCCGATAATCTTTTTCAGGGTCCTGCGACTCAACGGAAATGCAGTGGAACAAGAGAGAGACCCGCTCTATATGTTTCAAAAATTCTATGCCCAGACCTTTTCCCTCTGATGCCCCTTCAATAAGTCCGGGGATATCAGCAATGATTTTTTTGTCGAGTACTCCCAGATTTGGTTCGAGCGTAGTGAAGGGATAATCGGCTATTTTTGGCGTGGCTGCGGTTAATGCTTTGAGAAGACTGCTTTTCCCCGTATTAGGAAAACCAATAAACCCGACGTCTGCAATAAGTTTCAGGTTTATATGGATGGTACGCTGTTCACCGCTAAATCCCGGTTGTGCATAGCGGGGGGTAGTGTTACTTCCCGAACGGTATTCCCGGTTGCCCATCCCGCCGTCTCCTCCTCTGCATATGAAAAAACGGTCTCCCATCTTCCGTATCTCACTTGTTTTATGGGAATGTACGTCAGTGAATACAGAGCCGATGGGCAGCTTGATTTCTCTATCGGCACCTGCCTTTCCCTGTTTGTTATTTGACATACCATTATGACCGTTTTCTGCTTCAACTTGTTGAATGGTCGTTAAATAGTACAATGCGTATATATCAGATGTTGCCGTAATATAAATGTCTCCGCCGCGACCTCCATTGCCGCCATCAGGAGTTCTATTGCCCCGGTTAAATGACACTTTGCCATTCCCTCCGTCTCCTGCTTTGAATAGTATGGTAACTTCGGTCACTAACATACGTGGATGAAGTATAGCATGAGCATTATCTTTTCTAGATAACTCGAGTTTGAATCGAGCTTCACAATTTGTTATTATATAGTCTCAAATCGTACTTTTGGGGGATCGTTCAATGGCCCGCCTCGCCCGACTTCGCTTAGGCTTCAGCCGTGGCGAGTCGAGGCGGGTAGGACAACTTGTTTATTGTTTATATTTTAATAAGCAAGGTTGCAAAGAAGACCTATGTCGGTGTAACAAGTGATTTAATACGACGTCTAGAAGAACATAATGACGGTAAGAACAGTTACACAAAACGATATCGTCCCTGGGAAGTGTTTTATACAGAATCGTATCCTACTTGGGAGCAAGCGAGAAATCGCGAAAAGTATTTGAAATCTGCAGCAGGAAGGCGATTCATGAAGAAATTGTTTGTATAAGATAATTTGGGGGATCGTTCAATGGTAGGACAACAGACTTTGGATCTGTTTATCTAGGTCCGACTCCTAGTCCCCCAGCCAGTACTCTTTCCAAGAAAGATAGTCACGAGTTTAAAAGGTTAGGATTGTTAAAATATTGTACTGCTGGGCGTCTGATCCAGTTCCAATAAATCCATTGCTCTTGTTTTTTCTTTTGCAAACCACTCTTTAACGTTTGGGGAATTTACATCCTTTATGTCATCAAGTGTCATTCCAAATTGATCAACATCTTCTCTTGGTATGTTGATATAACCTGCTTTTATATCTTTTTCATAATCGCTTAGATTGTCAT
>JACQMD010000061.1 GCA_016203755.1 Candidatus Roizmanbacteria bacterium | reverse complement strand
TGCATGAGCCCGTTCCATAGTGGTAAGCGCTTCATTAAATTGGTTTTCCTCAGCAAGCGTCATGGTAAGCCATACTCCCGGATGCGTATCCACTACTAACAAGTCCGGTTTTCCGGCAAAATCGAGCCACCAGCAGGAATTTGCTTCGCAAAAATCTCCTGTTGTATTGAAACTTCTCGTTCGAGGGTAAATCAAATAGATCTCTTTCCGATGTGACAAATGGGGGACAAGGCTTTGTTGAGCGGCAACTGCTGCGCCCTGCGGAATTTTAGAAAGTATTGTTCTGTTATCTTGCATCCATTGTTCTTCCTGCCAGAACTCGCGTTTTGCTAGTTTGTTTAAGGGTAAGTGAAAGTAATATTGTTGAAATATCGTCAGTATCGTCATCCCGACTACCACGAAAACCGTATTGATTTTCCTTTTTTTGAGTTCTTTTAGTATTACCACAACACCGAGTAATAGATAGAGCGAAAGAATAGCCCGATGATGCATGAATGGGCTCCACATACGGGAGAATGCGTCCCCGGTTATAAAATACTGGGCAAGATCAGAAGTGACCGCAAGCAAAGCTCCAATTGAGAATAGTGGGAGGAAGGAATACCAGGAAAACGAATAAAGCAGGACTTGTCGTTTTTCAGGTGCATCAAAAAATCGGGTAACAAACTCGATCGGATTGTTTGGCAGATGCGGAGTATACTCTAATCCCACATCTGAAAACAGCCTGATTGCGCCGAAGGAAATTAGAGAAGTTAAAATTCCAAGCGCTATCAACATACCAGCAAGTTTTATTCTCTTTTTTTCAAAAAGCCATAGAATACCAACTGCAGATAAGGATAATCCCATATTTTCCTGAGTAAGAAGAAATAGAATCGTCGTGACAATGAACCATTTCCACCCTTTTGTTTCCCACCAAAGCAGCAACCAGGGTAGGAGTCCCACGGCAATAAACACCGGATGGAAATCAAAAAAAAGTCCATACTGCATGCCATAGAATGATAGGTACAAAACACAAAGTAAAAGGGACTCACTTCGTTCAAGTCCCCGCTTCAGAAGATAATGAAAGAGGGGAAGTATTGAAAAGCTCACCCATACCGCTTGAAAGATAAGCAATATTCGAACGTCATCCCATATCCAGAAAAGGGGAGCCAGGAGCGGAAGGGTGAGCGTGAGATGATCTCCAAGGATCATACGCATTTTGATCGTATTAAACGGATAGGTAAATGTACTGTAATGCCAAACAGCCTGGTCATAGAGTCCTAAATCAAATGCACCTGACTGAAAGTGACTGTGACGGATCAGAGAAAGCAGTGAATAGAGCAGAGAAAAAATACTTGCGGCAATAAGAAGGAGAAATGAGTAGTAATTATTTCTCATGACTGAGGGAAGGGATGTTATATTTTCTGAACGGCGTTTCGCAGTTGCCATAGCGAGTAGTATTTCATTATAATTGTAGCATGGTAGATGCGGATGAAGTGAAATATCTGATTGGCTTGTCCTTTTTTGAGGGAATCGGACCAGTCAGATATCGCGTTCTGAAGTCTTATTTCGGATCAGCCAAAGCAATATTTTCTGCATCGAATGATGAACTTCGCCAAACAGGAATAGGAACACAACTTGTTGAAAAATTTACTCACTTTCGTGACGCTGTTGATCTTTCTTCGTATCAGGGGGAGTTAACAAAAAAAGGTGTGCGCGTCATTACGGAAAAGGATTCAGAATATCCAAAACTTCTTCGGGAGACTTCTGCAGCTCCATTTATATTATATGCACTTGGCGATACAACACTCCTCAAGCACGAGTTAAAACTTGCAGTGGTCGGTACTCGAAGGCCTACCTCTTATGGAATACAGGTGACAAAAACCTTTGCACGGGAACTTGCTGCGGCGGGGTATTGTATCGTATCCGGTATGGCAATGGGAGTTGATGCAGTTGCGCATATGGCAGCCCTTGATGCTTTGGGATCAACCATTGCAGTGCTGGGGTGTGGAGTTGATATCTGCTATCCGGCGGTCAATCGAGGGGTCTATCAGCAGCTTATTAAGAGGGGACTTATTCTTTCAGAATTTCCTCCCGGGACACGGACTTCAAAAGGAGTGTTTCCATCTCGTAACCGGATCGTTGCGGGTTTATGTCGCGGAGTGGTTGTGACGGAAGGCGCAAGAGATTCCGGATCTCTTATTACCGCAGGCTTTGCCCTTGATTTTGGCAGAGACGTCTTTGCAGTTCCCGGACCAATCACCAGTCAAATGAGTGAGGCTCCTACGGAACTATTAAAGCACGGAGCAAAGCCAGTTGCCCGGACGATTGATATTCTGGAAGAATACGAAGATACACGAAAGAAACAATCTGTCCAATCAGATGCATTGCTGTCTACATTGACTGACGAGGAACGAATTGTTGTTCGTTTGGTTGCGCAGGAAGGATCGCTCCATATCGATGAACTTGTCCGAAAAATAGACCAGTCACCGGCTCTTACCTTTTCCATCATATCGGCTCTGGAGATTCGTGGTATTCTAGAACAAGTGGCAAGTGGAACGTATAGCATCGGGATTGGAAAACATGCTTAAGCGAATAAGAGGCAGATCGTTCGTAGTTGTTATTGGGATTGGATGTTTTGCGCTTTTTTTGCGTCTTTTTTTGCTCGATAAAATCCCGGCGGGTATTTCCCATGATGAGCTTGATTACGTTTTCAATGCGAAGGCGGTTTATCTCACAGGTTCCGACGTTACCGGTACATGGAATCCGTTATCATTGACTACTCCTCCCTATGAAGTTCCAAAAGCAGAATTGCCCTATCTATTTATCGCTCCTTTTATCGGTCCCTTCAATTTTTCATTATTCGCTGCAAGACTGCCATTTGTTATTGCTAATCTACTCCTTATCCTTGTTATAGTGGCAATTGCAAAAAAATTATTTGATTCAAAAACTGCCATCATTGCGGGATTGTTAATGAGCATTAATCCTTGGAATATCTATTTTAGTCGAACTTCATACGATACTCCGCTTGCAGTGTTATTTTATTATGTCGGGATGTTGTTGGTTCTTTCTTTGAGCGGGTGGCCGATTCTCCTCGCGGTTCCCTTTTTTGCCGTTGCTTTTTTCTCGTATATCGGAACCAAGCTTGTTATTGTACCGTTAAGTACCATCTTATTATCGTATGT
>JACQMD010000065.1 GCA_016203755.1 Candidatus Roizmanbacteria bacterium | reverse complement strand
GGCGGCTTAACCGGCTTCATGAAAACAGCGCGTCAAAAAAATAATGTGGCAAATATTTTATACACGCTTGGCTGGATAACAGTCTGGTTTTACGGCATCGGGCTGATTTTCTTCATAGCCGGCTGGATTTACAAAAATAGAAATACATAAACTATGGCAGACGACAAAGAACGACTAAAATTTGATCTCGATTTTCTGGAAAAAGCGGAGGGAAAGCCCGCTAGCCCAAAGCCGTCAGAGGAGAAAAAACCGATAAAAGCTGCCGGCGAGAAGTCGGGATTCATAGATTACATCAAGGAAGTTTTTAAGGATTTCCCAGCATTTTGCGATAAGTACCTGCGAGTCAAAAATCCGCCTTATTTATTCTTTCTCATCTGGGCAACCGGCGTGGCGACCGCCATTGACCGAGTGACAGAATTCGACGGAAGCAGCTGGCTTGAGGTCTGGGCGATAGTTTTGATAGGCGGGCTCATTGCAGGATATCTGCAGTACTGGATTGGCGGTGCAATTTATCATCTGCGAGTCAAATGGTCGAAGGGTGGCGACAATTACGATGCGTCGAGGAACATTTATATCTTCTCCGGGATTCCGATTGCTATTGCAAGCATTAGCTCCCTTATCCTTAACACGCTTGTTTATGGAAATGAATACTTTAAAACTGGTGGCGGTAGTTCAATTGATATATTGTTCTTTTTCATACTAATTGCTGCCATAGCTTACTCGATAAATCTAAGCTACAAAGGCGTGATGTTTATTCAGCAACCGCAAAAGAACAGAGCGATTATCTGGTTTGTGATACTGCCCGCAATTTTCTATGTGCTGGTATTTTCGGCTGCTATTTTTGGCGAACTATGAGTGACAAAGATAAAAAATTAGATTTTGATCTGGGATTTCTGGATGAGGAATCACCAAAACCGAAACAATCCGTTAAAACAGAACGACCGCAAGCCGAGTCGGATTCCGCTAGCCCGATAAAATGGAACTGGAAAACTATATCAATAATTGCAGGAGTAATTCTGGTGATCATTATCGCTCAGGGCTCATTTGATGGTAGTAACGATACTTCCGCTCCGGCATATACACCACCCAACACCAATAGGGTTATAAACCCTTCATTCGAAGAAGATGCGCCCATAATCCCAAAAGTAAAAACAAACAATCAAATTTGTAAGGATACCTATGGTTCGTATAGTTATTCGACTGGAGTGAAAAATGCAGATGGTGGGCTTGTTTGCAATTGCCAAGATGGTTATGTATGGAACAGTACACAGACAGCATGTATTGTTGCACCACCGCCCCCCAAAACAAACGAGCAGATTTGTAAAGACATGAACGGTCCCTACGGAATTTACAATAGTTACGACAACACTTGTGGCTGTGCAAGTGGATACTACTACGGAGCAGTTACAAAGAAATGTGTGAATCTTATAGAATCACGAAATCAAAGTTGCGAGGCGAGCTATCCGGGCACCAGCTTCCTGAAGTACGATCAAACGAGTGGAAAGAACATTTGCGATTGCAAGGCTGGCTATGACTGGAACAACGAGAGGACGGCATGTTATACAACGGCTTCGTTCAATCAATCGTGCGTGAATTCCTTCGGACAAGGTGCGTATTCAACGACAGAAAACGGGAAAAGGGTCTGTGATTGCAAATATGGATATAGTTGGAATATTGAGAGAAATTCATGTGTCACTACCGCATCCATAAATCAAGCGTGTGAAAGAGATGTTGGTCGGAATAGTTATTATTTGGGTTATACTAAAGATGGAAAATATATGTGCAGTGAACCTTATTAACAACTCATATGTCAGCACCAACAAAACCAATTTTATACAACAGCTTCAAGATAAAAGGCGACCTCACGATCAAAAATCGGATTGAGAAGGTCTTCTTTACCGAAGTTTATACTCTGTCTGACGACAGCTTCTTCTACTTGCTCTTGAACATTAAGCCGAATGAGGTCGTTGATAGGGGCAAGAAATACGAGCTCATCAAGGTACAGCATGGCGGCAACGAGTACATCGGTCTCATTACGAAGGAACATTCCCATGAAAAAGTCACTCAAATTATTGAGGATCTGACGGTTATGAGAGGTTTTGATTGCGTTGCCGGCATGAAAGAATTGAAAGCCCTTTTGATTAACGATGTAATCAGCCCGCTTTTGCACCCCGAAAAATTCAAGAAATTTAAATTATCGATTCCGAATGGAATACTGCTCTACGGCCCGCCGGGATGCGGCAAAACTTTCATTGTTAGGAAACTTGCGGAAGAAATGAACTACACATTTATTGAGCTAAAACCTTCCGATATAGCGACGCCTTATGTTCATGGCGCGGTCTCGAACATCGGCAAAGTTTTTGAAATGGCAAAACTTAAAGCGCCGT
>JACQMD010000062.1 GCA_016203755.1 Candidatus Roizmanbacteria bacterium | reverse complement strand
CGGCATGTCAATGGACAGGTCATTATGTATGCGGATCATGTAACGCGTTCGATGAAACAGGCAATTGATGAGGTAAACAGACGCCGCGTGGCTCAAATTCGATACAACGAAGACCATGACATAACGCCCCAGACAATACAAAAGCCAATCCGCGAAAAACTCGTGAAATTTTCACAGGAAGAGCTTGATGAACGGAAAGAACGAAGAAAACATCCGATAACAAAAGATGTCAATCCTGATTCTCTGACACCCAAAGAAAAGAAAAAGCTTATGCTGCTTCTCCGCACCCAAATGCGTGAGGCTGCCAAAGATCTGGACTTTGAAGAAGCCGCACGACTACGCGACCGGATCAACAGTATGAACGTAGGTTGACGGATCATAGAGATCAGGTGATAGCGGATAAGACATATTAAATATGATGCTCAAATAAGAACCAAGTTCATACGCGCGTTCACAAGGTAGCGTGTAAAACTGCGGGTATAAGTCTCGATTTGGCTCAAAACCATTCACCCTATCCTTTGAAAAAGAATCAACATGTCCCAATCTACCCGAAACAACCGGATAGCAAATTCCATACCGATCGTAATTCATCCTGATACAGCCGACATAATCTGCAACAGCTCCTCCGTTTTTCTTTATTCGTTCAAGCATTTTGATACCGTCAAATGACTGTTTACCTACTTCTATCATGAGAAAATAAGAAGCATCTGGTGAGGCGGGGTGAGCATCTCCAAGTGCAAGTACGGTTTTGTTGTTGTTCCGATCCCCGTACAAGAATTGCGGTACAAATTTCTTCAAAATTCGTGTTGGTTTATTCAGAAGTAATAGCTGATTGACTTGAAAGGTTTTTGTTTGAGGAACCGTGCAGGAGTGTTTACCTATCTTCATATTCTTATCGATCTCTTCAAATAATCCTCCGATTATCCCCCAGTAATTCATATATCCGGCAGCGTCCAAAGATTTATAAGCTATATAATTACCAGTATAGGCAATGCGTTCCTGCTGCTTCTCAATGAATACTTTTAACTCTCCCTGTTTTCTAATCTCAGCCAGTTGATCCAATATCTGCTCAATAGATGACATAGTCTATAAACTTGCCTCTTCTGCTCTTTCCCTCTATAATACAATGTTCACGCAAACTGTTGAGGTTTTTGTATGGAAAACAAACTCGTCGTAAAAGGCGCCCGTAATCACAATTTAAAGAATATTTCTGTTGAACTTCCTAAAAACAAACTCATCGTGTTTACGGGAGTGTCGGGTAGTGGGAAAAGCACGCTTGCGTTTGACACCATCTATGCAGAAGGACAACGCAGATATGTAGAATCATTGAGCGCGTACGCACGGCAATTTTTGGGGGTGATGGGCAAACCCGATGTCGACAGCATTGAAGGGCTATCGCCGGCCATTTCCATCGACCAGAAATCTACCTCGCACAATCCCCGGTCAACGGTCGGAACAGTTACAGAAATTTATGACTATCTTCGCCTTCTCTTTGCCCGGATCGGCCACCCGCATTGTGCAAATTGCGGACGTGAGATTTCGCGTATGGACAAGGAACAAATTGTTACCTCTGTTCTTCAGCTGTTAACCCAGACAGCTTCATCCGCAGGATCAAAACCACTGCGATTTTTTATTCTTGCACCGGTTGTACGTGACCGGAAAGGTGAATTCTCCGGACTGTTGGATAATTTGAAAGGGAAAGGCTATACCAAAGCAAGAATTGACGGAAAGATGATCAATCTGAGCGACGATATTTTTCTTATCAAAACAAATCGTCATAGTATAGATCTTGTTATTGATAGACTTTCAATTACCAAAAAAGCGCTCGGTGATGAGGTGGCACGGGCAAACCTCCTCTCGCGTCTTCGGGATACGGTCGAGCAGGCACTCGATTTGTCCGACGGGTTGGCAATTCTTACCGAGATTCAGGATAGCGGATTTGAATTTCCCGAAAATCCGACCAAAACTCATGACCATCTTTTCTCGGAACGACTGGCGTGTCCGGTATGCAATATCGCAATTGAAGATATTGAACCGCGGATGTTTTCATTTAACTCTCCTCATGGCGCTTGTCCGACCTGTAAAGGCCTGGGGTCAATTCTTAAGATAGAATCGGATCTTGTCCTTAATCCCAATCTCTCTATTACTGAAGGAGGTATCCTGCCTTTTTCCAATCATTTTACCAACGACACCTGGTTTGCACGATTAGTCCTTTCTGTCTGTGAAGAGCAGGGAATCAATCCAAAATTGCCCATACGTACGCTCACCGAACAACAGAAACAACTCTTATTGCAGGGGACCGGGGAACACCAGTATGAAGTCACGGGTACCAATCGCTTCGGGCGGGTGACTTCTATTTATGAACAATTTCCCGGTGTTGTGTTTGAACTGGAGCAGAAATTCAATGAAAGTACATCGGAGTATATCCGTTTTGAAATCGAAAAATACATGCGCACACAAGTATGTAAAACATGCAAGGGAACAAGACTCCGGAAAGAAGCAACAACGGTGACGATCCTGGATAAATCAATTGTTACCATCAATGAGTCTTCGGTAACTACCGCTCTTTCTTTTATTCACTCGTTAATGGAATCAAGCCTTTTAAACAATCGGGAAGTAACCATCGCAACGCCAATTGTCAAAGAAGTGACGAAACGGCTTGAGTTTTTGACCGCTGTCGGACTTGAGTATTTAACGCTTTCCCGAAGTGCAACAACGCTTGCTGGCGGTGAGGCGCAGCGCATCCGGCTTGCCTCTCAAATCGGCAGTGGACTCTCAGGGGTACTGTATGTGTTGGATGAACCCTCAATTGGCCTTCATCCACGGGACAACCACCGACTTATTACAACACTCAAGACGCTTCGTGATCTGGGCAACACCGTTATCGTTGTCGAACATGACCGTGAAATGATTGAAAACGCAGATTATGTTGTTGATTTTGGCCCGGGAGGAGGAAAACATGGCGGAACTATTGTTGCGCAAGGACCGGTTGAACGCATTAAGAATAATGAACAATCGTTAACCGGCCTGTATTTATCTGAGAAAAGAACTATCACATCGTCTCCCCGCCAAATACCAAATACAAAATACAACATACTAAAAATCACCGGCTGTAGCCAATTCAATCTCAAAAACATCGATGTGACGATTCCGCTCAAGCAACTGGTTTGTGTGACAGGGGTTTCGGGAAGCGGTAAATCCACCCTCGTTGTTGAAACACTCTACAAGGCGTTGAAGTTGCAACTCAATCCATACTTTAAAGAAGAACCCGGAGCATATGAGCGTTTGAGTGGTGTCGAGCATATAAAACACGTCCATCTTATTGATCAGTCGCCCATAGGCAGAACTCCGCGGAGTAATCCCGCAACGTATGCGGGAGCATTTAACTATATTCGGAACCTTTTTTCGGCATTGAAAGAAAGCAAAATGAGAGGATTCTCGCCGGGCAGATTTTCGTTTAACGTCAAAGGGGGACGATGCGAAAACTGCGAAGGGCAGGGGGAAGAAAAAATCGAAATGCAGTTTTTGCCGCCTGTTTGGGTCAAATGCGAAGTCTGCAATGGTACCCGGTACAACAAGGGGACCCTTGAGATAACCTACAAAGGAAAAAATATTGCAGAAGTACTTGATATGACCGTGTCCGAAGCGGTAGATTTTTTTAAAAATATTCCCGCACTGCATACCAAACTCCAGACGCTCCATGATGTCGGACTTGAGTATATTCATCTGGGACAGAGTGCGCCAACGCTATCAGGAGGAGAGGCGCAACGGGTGAAACTTGCCACTGAATTGTCAAAACGAGGAACAACAGACAATTTGTACGTTTTGGATGAACCCACGACCGGTCTTCATTTTGCTGATTTGCAAAAACTCCTTCATGTCTTGCAAAGCCTGGTAGCGATGGGAAATTCTATTGTGGTTATTGAACACAATCTGGAAATACTGAAAAATGCTGATCATATTATTGACCTTGGCCCGGAAGGAGGCCATCAAGGAGGCTATATTGTCGCAACCGGAACACCGAAAGAAATAAGCCAGCATTCCAAATCGTATACTGGACAATTTTTGCGACACATGCTGTAATAGCAAAATCTCCTCACCTTATCCATGAACAGAATTAACAATATTATTTTTAAGAGCGCACTACTTTTCGCTTTATTCGTGTATGGGGTGCCGCACGTTCCCGCCAGGGCAACAGCCAATTTTCGCCTTGAGATGAATTCCGAATACTCGTTCACAGAAAATGGTAACGCAACGGTTAAAAAAACTGTTCGTCTAACCAATCTGACCACTAACGTCTATCCTTCTGTCTATTATTTGGATCTTCCTGAAGACGCGTCTGATGTGCTTGCCGCTGATGACTCAGGAAGAATCCAGGCAACGGTAACGTATGAAAACGGAAGCCGTCAAGTAAAAGTTCCGATCAAAAAGGAAATACTCGGACAAAATCAATCGATTAATTTTGTTCTCACCTATGAAACTCGCTCCCTCGCGAAGCAGGATGATCCGTATTGGATAATCACCATTCCGGCTTTCAGCTCAACCGAAGAAATTGGCGTCTATTCGGTACGTATCGTACTTCCGGAATCCTGGGGAATTCCGCCGACTATACAACCGCCCTCGCGCGAACAATACTTCTGGACGTATGAAGAGCTCATGAATAATCCTATTATTATCTCCTATGTTCCTCTCCTGGATACACCGACACCAACTCCTTCCAGTGCCTCTCCGGTATTTACCGTCGTTGTTGGCGTGCTACTTGGAATCAGTGTATTCATTCTCCTGTATAGTACGGGTAAAAAGTTTCTGACCTGATTCCTCATAACAAGAGCGTATACTACGCATATGGACACTACAAGAATTCCAACTACTCCCGGGGTATATCTGTTTAAAAATAAAGCCGGCGAAATACTCTATATCGGTAAAGCAATACAGCTGAAAAACCGGGTGAAAAGCTACTTTCAAAAAAATCTCATCGGCGAAAAAACCGCCAGAATGGTTGCACAGATTGATTCTATTCAAACGATCCGTACCACCAGTGAATTTGAAGCGCTGCTCCTGGAGGCAAAATTGATACGGAAGTATTTGCCAAAATACAACGTCGCCTCCCGTGATGATAAACATCCGCTCTATATTAAAATAACGAGTGAGGAATATCCGAAAATCCAGACCGTCAGGCGGGAAGACGACAAAACGTCTCTTTATTTCGGTCCGTTTCCTTCTTCACGCGTCGTAAAAGATACGCTCCGTTTTGTCAGATCTATTTTTCCCTATTGCACTGAAAAGCGAATCGGCAATAGAACGTGTTTTTACGCACACCTTGGACTTTGCAATCCGTGTCCGAACGAAATTACCCGGCTTGAACCGGCTCAGAAACGTCTTGAAAAGCGCCGCTACCGTCATACTATGACGTTGATTAAACGGTTATTTTCCGGCAAATTACGAGGGCTTATGAGACAGTTGCAAAAAGAAATGAACGAACACGCCAAAGCTGAACGCTATGAGCAGGCAAACAGCATAAAACAACAGCTGGTCAAACTTGACTATTTGACAACACCCCGGTTGAGCGTCAAACAGTATCTAGAAAATCCCAATCTCTACAGCGATATACGGGAGAGGGAATTGACGGAATTGGGGACAGTACTCACCATTCCAACACCCCGTCGTATCGAAGGCTATGATATTAGCAACACCATGGGTACCCATGCAACGGGCAGCATGGTGACATTTATTGACGGAGAGGCAGAAAAACAGCACTACCGCAAATTTAAAATACGGCTGAAAAAAACGCCGGATGATGTGTTTATGATGAAGGAAATGCTCCGAAGGAGACTCAACCATACCGAATGGGACTATCCGGATCTATTCCTGATTGACGGAGGAGAAACGCAGGTCGGAGCGGCACAATCAGTACTTGCTGAATTTCGTCTCGCGACACGGGTGATCGGACTGGCTAAACAAATGGAAGAACTGGTTGTTCCGATTACCTCCTCCCGTGGTCAACGGTTCCGGAGAATCAGGTTACCCGCCGGATCTTCCGCGCTTGCATTGCTGCAACGCGTCCGTGATGAAGCACATCGATTTGCCCGATCGTACCACCTGCTATTGCGGAAGAAAGGTATGCTATACTGAAACATCATGAAAACTATTCTCCGTACCTATCTTATCACGCTTTTTTCCCTCTGGGCGACCACCGGAATCATTCCGGGATTTCGCATAGAAAACGGTATAGAAGGACTTCTCATCGTAGCTCTAGCCCTCATTGCCGCAAATATATTTGTGAAACCAATTCTGAAAATTCTCCTCCTACCTCTTAATATAGCAACGCTGGGGCTGTTTACTATCGTTATTAATGCACTGATTGTGTTTGGACTCGATTATTTCTTCACGGAAATTATGATACTAACTTGGAAGATTGCTGGCCTCACTATTAATGGAACTACCATTCCGGAGATTACATTTGGTATAATACCGACATACATTGTGAGTGCAGTCGTCATAAGTGCCATTAACAGCTTCTTAAACTGGTTGTAAGAAAAACAGAATATGCAAACAGTCGTATTGATTTTACAAATTGTCATTTCGATCTTGCTTGTCGGCTTAATTTCGATACAAGGCAAGGGAGGCGGGTTGGGGAGCGCTTTTGGAGCTGGGTATAGCTCTTTCTCCAAACGACGGGGAATTGAAAAATTTGTGTTCCAGTTTACCATACTCATTACTGCGCTATTTTTAGTCGTTTCTATCCTCAATCTAGCTCGTTAAGACTCATGCATACACTGTGGCGGAAACTGCGCATGACGGGATGGTTGATACAATCACTCGTCAAGCGGTATTATATCCATTTATGTATTGCGTTTTTGTCCGGCGGACTTCTCGTCAGTTCCGCATGGCGTTTCCATGACACAATTCGTTCCTTCGTATTTCCTTCAAGACAAATTATTGGTGTTGTCGGGTCGTATGAACCTACGAAACTTCCCTCATTTATCCAGTACCTGATCAGCGTCGGATTTACTGAAATTGATTCATCCGGTAGGCCACAACCGTTGCTTGCCCGTTCCTGGGAAATCAGCAAAGACGGAAAACGGTATTTTTTTCACCTGTCTGAAAATATGACGTGGCATGACGGCAGCGAATTTACTGCCCACGATGTTAACTATAACTTTCGTGATGTAGTAATAGCTCCGGCCGATCGTTACACCCTGAAAGTCGAATTGACCGATCCGTTCGCACCACTTCCGACGCTTCTGACCAGACCGCTTTTTAAAACCGGTCTCGTAGGACTGGGTGAGTATCAGGTACTTTCGCTCGAGCTGACTGAAAATACCGTCAACCGGTTAGTCCTTCGTAACACAGCTTCTACAACAGATTCGGAAAACCCGCAGTTTATTGAATTCCGGTTTTACCCAACTTTAGAGCTTGCCTCTCTTGCATTCAGACTGGGAGAAATTGATACACTGGAACAGCTCGCATCACCTGAGCCATTTGTGAGCGAACCCAACGTCATCGTCACCGAACACGTACAATATGACCGGTTTGTCGGTCTCTTTTACAATTTGCACAAAGAATTGCTCCGGCAAAAAGAACTGCGTCAAGCACTGTCCTATGCAACGCCGATTCCTGATGGAGTCCGGGCGCGGTCTCCCATTCCCGAAGATTCCTGGGCGTTTAACGGCAACGCAAAACAGTATTCCTATAATGAAGAGCTGGTAAAAAACTTGTTAACAAAAGCCGATGTTGCATCGGAGAGTGCGAAGCTGGGGCTGTTTACCTTTCCCGAATACTACGATATGGCTACGAATATCGTGACTTCATGGAACAAGGCTGGTATTCCGAGTGAAGTTCGGGTAGTCCAAAGTTTTCCGCCCGAATTTGATGTATTTTTGGGCGTTCAGGAAATTCCGCCGGATCCTGACCAGTATCCGCTCTGGCACTCAACCCAGCTGGAAACGAACATTACCGGCTATAACAATCCTAAAATTGATAAATTGCTTGAGGAGGGACGAAAAGAACAGGATAAGGAAAAACGCAAAGAAATCTACTGGGAGTTTCAACGGTACGTGATGGAGGATGCTCCCGCGCATTTCCTGATCCACCCGACCGTTTACACCATATCACGTAAGTGATATAATTTGCCCACTTTGCCGAGGTGGTGAAATTGGTATACACGCAGTCTTGAGGAGGCTGTGCCTTCGGGCGTGGAGGTTCAAGTCCTCTCCTCGGCACCGGTGTTGACGACAGAGGAATCAAAACGGTATATAGACTGATATACCGGCCTAAACTTGTAGTTCAAACTACTATTATATTGAGTATTACGACAATAAAACATGGCAAACAAAAACAGGCCACCCATTTCCTTCGATTCTGATGATTTTTCCCGATGATCGATTGAAGAACTCCTCACGAAAACTGATCAGTCAGATTCTTGATGAAGAGGGAGAGGATGAAATCAAATTCTTCCTGACGACAAAGGAAAATGTGAGGTTTCCGGAGATGAAGGGGAATAGTTGGGTGAGGGTGAATTGAGGGGTTTCTTTCCCATACTAAAAGTATACTCTTTGACAAGCAGCAAAATAGGCTTATAATATAATACTATGAAGGAAAGTGGATTATATTTTTTACGGTGTCCCAAGACGTGGCGTGCTTTTTTGCGTCTGGCAGTGGTTAGTACAACAGCACTTGCATTATTAGCCTGTGATGACTCAACACCGGCGCGTTCTGTTGAATCTGAGACGAGGTTGGAGAATGGTCAGTCGAGTATCGATCCATATTTGCGGCAGTATCCCGAACTCGCAACAATAGCGCCCAGACATCTGGACATCGGAGACTCCACACGCGTGTACAATATGACGCCCTTAGAAATTGATGGGGATGTACTCGCCACTCTCGCGTCTCGAGCTGCCGAACTGCAAGAGGGTGGAGTGCTGTTGAGTAATATTTCATATAACAATCAAACATTTGATGTGAAATTTGTCCCTTTATCTGCCGTGCAAAAAACAGTTGTTCTTCGTGACCTTCAAGCGCCTCGACCTTCATGGAATGAAAGCACTCATGAAACATTGATACAGTTTGACGATCAAGGTATTCCGTCCGCCACATCACTGGTAACATATGAAGGCGATCGGTCGAATGTTTCTTGGGGAATGGCAACCGAGATTTGCCAGCAAACGCTACGCTCGGCCGTTCGGGGCACTACCCAAGATGTTGGTCTTCTTGAACTTGTCGGGCAAAATGGGAAAGAGGCAGTATGTAATTCATTTGGAATGGCGTATCAGGCGAAAGTCGAGGGAAAATCATACGCGGACTACCTGCAGATGACGGCGGGACGTGGAATACCGACATCGATAGGCGATCTGCCAGTCCTGCAGTTCCCCGAAAATTTCTACAATAGCCTCCCTCCATCATTCATCCGGTAACCGAAGACTACAGGATTTCATTTCTTTTTACCGCAGGCGGGTAAAAAAGAACGCCTTTAGTAACTGGATCATTCAGGTACTTGAAGAAGAAGCAGAGGACGAGATTGCTATTTATTTAGCCACAAAACAAAGCATTAAATCCTCAGAGATGAAAACGAATAGTTGGGTGAGGGTAGAGAGTGACTATAGACTTACATCTTAAACTGTACGTGTAACGAGGCATCCAGAACGTTTGCAAGTCGTTTTAGAAACGAGAGAGAAGGAGTCGTCCGTGCATTCTCTACACGCGATATCACTGATTGTTTCGTATGCATTGCGCTGGCAAGATCGGCTTGTGTCATCCCCTTTTTCACCCGTGCTTCAATAATAGCCCGAGCCACCTGATACTCTAATTCAGTTTCTTTTACTGCTTCTTTAAAGCCTGGCTGTTTGAATAATTCTTTCTCGAAGTCTTCCCAATCTACGAGATCTTTTCTTTTCATAACTACCTCCTTAATAAGAAGGATATTATCACAATTTTGCTATGATTACAAGCACCAATTTATCCTCGGGATCGAAACTCGTCTAGCCGTTCTGCTGCAATTCGTATCTCTTTTGATGGTGTTTTATCTTTTTTCTTCTTAAACCCATGGAGTAGTAAAAAAGTTTTCCCGGTAATAGCAATATACAAAATGCGGATACTGTCTGCACCTAAAATTCGTAGTTCCCAAAGCTGCGTACCCGTTAGTTTCTTTATATGGGATGAGCCAACAGAAATTCCAAAGCTTTTTAACAAATTGATCGAGTTGCGGACTTTTGCTTGTGCTTTAAGTTCCAAACTTAAAATAAAGTCATTTACTGGTGTCTCGCCTTGTAGAGTCTTGTATAACTGAATATTCCACTGCTCTTCCATAGCCACAGTATAACAGGTTACGTACTTACCACAAAACAAAGCATTAAATCCTCAGAGATGAAAACGAATAGTTGGGTG
>JACQMD010000056.1 GCA_016203755.1 Candidatus Roizmanbacteria bacterium | reverse complement strand
TAAAAATGTAAAAAAGTTGTTCATTATGATGGAGATAGATATTCGGTCAAATGGACAGCTTGCATTGCATGGTGATTCATTTACGTACATCGATGCAGCGATAATCTCCATTCATTCAAGTTTCGAGATGAACCGGGAAATGATGACGAAACGAATTATTTCTGCATTATCTTCTCATCCAAAGGTGAGAATCTTCGGCCATCCAACAGGGCGACTCATTAACAAACGTGAAAGCATCCAGGCAGACTGGTATGCGATATTTGAGTATTGCAAAAAGCATGATATTGCGCTTGAGATTAATTCGAGTGCCCAGCGGCTTGATCTTCCCGACAATCTTATATTTGAAGCGCGGAAGATGGGACTCAAATTTATTATTGGCACAGACAGTCACCACGTTGATCAGATGAGGCAAATGGAATATGGAGTAGCTACGGCCCGACGCGGATGGTGTGAGAAAAGTGATATACTCAATACATTACCAGTGGATCAGTTTGAGAAATGGTTGAGGAGAAGTCATTAAAAAAATACTAGAGAGCATGAAATCAAATCATCAATTCATCAAACAAGCAAAAAATCAAAAAAGCAAACGTATGTATTTGTTGTTGTATTGATGATTTGAGAAGGGGGTGAATTATTGATGAATAACGTATTTTACTGGATTCTCGGAATAATTGGACTTATCGTTGCTTTCATCTGGTTTGTGTACAACAGCTTAGTTGTATTGCGCATGCGCGTGAACGAGGCGTGGAGCGGGATTGATGTGCAGCTCAAGCGTCGTACCGACCTTATCCCAAATCTTGTCGAAACAGTCAAAGGATACGCAAAACACGAGAAAGAAGTATTTGAAAATGTGACAAAAGCGCGGTCTGCTCTTATGGGAGCAAATACACCCATGGATGCAGCAAAAGCTGATAATATGCTTACCGGCGCTTTGAAATCACTCTTTGCTGTTGCTGAAAACTATCCGGAGCTGAAGGCAAGTGATAATTTTAAGGATTTGCAGCGCCAGCTTGAAGATACAGAAGATAAGGTTGCTTATGCGCGACAGTTTTACAATCAGACCGTTATGGACTACAACACACGCATTGCACTCTTTCCGCATGTGGTGATAGCCAACACCTTTGGATTTACGAAAGAAGAGTTTTTTGAAGCGGGGGAAGGACAGCGTGAAGCGGTGAAAGTGAAGTTTACGTGAGCGATCCGAATGATCCGAATAAACATCCGAATGATCCGAAATATATATTCGGAACATTCGGATATTTCGGATTGAATTAGGATTATGTAGTTACTATGAATATTTACAATCAAATCAGTGCTAACAAAACGAAAACGTATCTCATTATGGCCGTCTTTACAGCCTTTATTGCCGTTGTTGCTTACGTATTTGGCGAGGCAAGCGGGTATGGATTGTCGTTTACGGGCATTGCGCTTATTATTTCCGGACTGATTAGTTTTACCAGTTACTACTGGTCGGATAGTGTTGTGCTTGCAATGACGGGAGCAAAGCCGGCTGATCCGAAAGTGCACTTTGATTTTTATACGGTTGCCGAAAATATTGCCATTGCAGCCGGAATACCGAAGCCAAAACTGTATGTGATTGATGATCCCGCACCGAACGCGTTTGCCACAGGACGCGACCCGCAGCATGCGGTAATTGTTGCAACCACAGGTATATTGCAAAAATTAGATCGGGCAGAACTTGAGGGAGTCATAGCGCATGAAATGGCGCATGTTCAAAACTTCGATATTCGTCTTATGGCGATTGTGACGGTTCTCGTTGGAGTCGTAGCATTTTTGGCTGATATGTTCATGCGGAACCTGTGGTGGGGCGGGTCAAACAGGCGGAACAACCGGTCTGGTGGAATTTTGATGATAATTGGGATTGTTCTTGCAATTATTTCACCACTCATTGCAACACTTATCAAGCTTGCTATTTCACGAAAACGGGAATTTTTAGCAGACGCATCGGGATCATATCTTACTCGAAACCCTCATGCGCTTGCTGACGCACTTGAGAAAATTTCCGCTGACCACAATATACTGCATACCGCATCCAATGCCACCGCGCATCTTTTTATCTCAAATCCGTTTAAAAATAAAGAAGGAAAAGAAATGTTCGCTTCTTTTTTTAACACTCACCCTCCTATTGCAGAGCGGGTAAAAATTCTTCGGGCAATGTAAATTACGAATGTTTCTCAATTGCAGCGTCTATAGCTTGTTGAACTCCCGGATTCTCATGTAATTGTTTAATTAATTCTTCTTGACTACCTAAAAAACCTGGTCGTTCATTTTCCAGAAAATCGTAAACAGCAGTTTGAATTGCAGGTCTAGTTGCAATATCGATAAAAGCAGATCTTTTTGGACTACCGTTTTCAGGCGATGTCATATTTTCACCTCCTTCTTATCATGCTATTTGGATGAAGTATACTACAAGCATGCGACTACAGTTTGCTGTTTTTATTGGACAGATTACTGGAATAATCAGTAAACTATTACATTTGGGGAGCGGATCTACATGGACTGGTGAGATAGCGCTTCGTATTGAGCCGGACATCATTAAGATTCTTTCAAAAAAACTCGACAAAATTATTTTGATTGCCGGGACAAATGGGAAGACGACAACAAGCAAGATGATCCGGACGCTTCTTTCTGATTATCCGCTTGTCTACAACGAGGAGGGAGCAAATTTAGTAAACGGGATTGCATCGGCACTTGTAACCAATTATGCCGTTCTGAAAGAAAAAAACGTCATTGGCGTGTTTGAGATTGATGAGGCTACTCTTCCGCTTATTCTGAAAGAACTCATACCGGATGTTATAGTGCTTCTCAATCTCTTCCGCGACCAGCTTGACCGGTATGGTGAAGTGCGAACGCTTGCTTCGAAATGGAAAAAATCTGTTAATCAACTTTCGAATAAGACGACACTTGTACTGAACGCTGACGATGCGCAAATTGTGTTTATCGGGAAAGAATTTGCCGGAAAGAAAGTATATTTCGGTTGTGCTGAATCGTTGGATGGTAAATCGACAGAACAGCAATCTATTGACCGATGGGGTGATTCATTGTTTTGCCCGGATTGTGGAAATCAATTGTTTTTTCAAGCTATTTCGTTTTCGCATCTGGGAGACTGGAGATGCAGCAACTGTGAGTTTATTCGTCCACCACTTGACCATGTTATTAACCATATACATGTATCAATTGAGGGGGTGCACAACAAATACAATGCAACCGCTGCTCTATTGGCCGTGTCAGCAATAGGAATAAAGCCTGAAGAGGAACAACTTCATACGTTTACTCCTGCGTTTGGAAGAATGGAAGAGATTATTGTTGCCACAGGCGAGGAAAAAAAACGAGTACTTATCCTTCTTTCAAAAAACCCGACAGGATTTAACCAGAACATTAAATTGTTAACCGAAAAGAATGGTGTTGGATCGATATTGTTAGTATTAAATAATCGTATCCCCGATGGGCGGGACGTGAGCTGGATTTGGGATGTTGATTTTGGACCGGTTGTTGATCATTCTTCAATCATT
>JACQMD010000054.1 GCA_016203755.1 Candidatus Roizmanbacteria bacterium | reverse complement strand
ATTGTCCACTCCGCCACCCCAGCAAAAGTGCCTGTATTATATCCTGAAGGGAAAAATCATGCAATGAAGGCAAAAGATAAATTTATTATGAAGATTTTTTCTTACGTCTTTTTTTCTGTTCTGCGATTTTTCGGCGAACGTACGGCGGCACGAAAAACAGAAGAAACATTGACAGACTCAGAAAGAAAATGGTTAAAGCCATAATAATCGTATCGTTCATGTTCTGCTCCGTTTCTCCTTTTTTGGTCCATAAATAAGAGTTGGCAAGACAACAACTACTGCTATTAGTAAAATTATTGAGGCAATAAGATAAATTAACAGTATACTCATAATGATCTTCTAGAAACTGTAACAGCTGCAACCCAAAATATAAAACTAGCTGACCATGCAAATACTATCACGGTAAACGGTTGTTGGTCAATAGTCGGAACAAAAAATGGGACAACAAACGTTGCAAAAAGTATGTTTCCGATGTTGGCCAGAATGTCTGCTATTGTTCGAAGTTGTCCAGGAGAAAAGGTGAATTTTTGATACTGATAAATCAATCCACTTTGCTTCATTTATTTGAAAGCTCCGGGAACCAGTGGTTTATTTCATGCGCCGCATCTTTGAGATTGCCGGATATGTGGACGGTGTTTTGGATGGGACGTTTCTCTGCGTTAGCCAGAGCTGCCGATTCTGTAGAAAAATCGCCGCGGATAGTCCCGGGCGCGGCATAGACAGGTAAGGTGTGACCGGCCATTTTTTTGGCAATTTCAACGGCGTCATTTCCCTCAAAAACAGCAGCGACCACCGGACCCGATGCCATCCAGGTCACGAGCCACTCACGTATTTTTTTCCCAATTTCGAGAGGATCTTTGCTTCCGATTTCTTTAATCGGGTCAATACCGTGCTTCTCGTAATTTTCAAGGGTCTTCTTCCCCATCCCTGAAACCCAGTCCGGATCATTGCCATAGTGTTTACTCATATGATCTTTGGAAGCATGTACCATTTTCAGTGCTATCAATATTAGCCCTGTTTTCTCAAACCGCCGTAGGATTTCCCCGGTGAGTCCCCGCGCAACCCCATCTGGCTTTACTAAAATTAATGTTCTTTCCATTTTAGTTTAGGTGACTGGGTAAATGGGTGATTAGGTGACTGGGTAATTTGCATTTTCCTATTTACCCATTTACCTATTCACCCAATCACCCTGTTTTATAATTGTATCACCTTCTCCAACTTCTTTTCAATCCCTTTTTCAAAGGGACCAATTGCGGCAAAATTGAGCCTCTCCGGAACAAACAGTTCTCTCGCAAGCTCCGTAACTTCAGAAACTGTCACCTTATCAATCCCATCAAGTATCTGCTGAGGCGTCCTGATTTTGTCCTCCAGAAGGGCTGAATTTGCAAACACCGTGGCAACTGCCTGACTATCTTCAAGAGAAAGAATAAAGTTACCCTTTACGTATTCTTTTGCGCGTTTGAGTTCTGTATTTTGAACCTTGAATTTTGAACTTTGAATTTTCTTGTATTCTTCAAGTATTACCTTCGTTGCTTCCTCCATTTTCTTCGTCTCAACTCCAGCCTGCGTCACAAAATACCCAACATCATGGAAGCGGTCAACATCACTTTTTACATAGTAGGCAAGCCCGCGCCGCTCACGCACTTCAGTAAATAGCCGCGAAGACATACCTCCCCCCAGAATAACCGTCAGCAAATTTAGTATGTATCGACGTGGATCGTTTCTCGAAAATGCCCGAACTCCCACACACAAGTGTGTCTGCTCTGTTTTTTTCGTAACTATCCGGGATGCGGGCTTGCTCTGAACATCAACTGCTTTCTCATATGAGGTTACTTCATGGTTTTGCCATGATCCAAAAAACTTTTCTGCCAGGCTTTTACTATCAGTTACTCCCCCGCCTGCAAGTACCAGTACTGCATTGCCGGGCGCATAGAGCTTTTGCATATAGCTTAAAAAGTTTCGTCGGGTGAAGGAAGACACTGTTCCTTTCGTACCTGCAATGTCACGACCCAGGGGCGTATCATCGTACAGCAGATACTCGTATACTTCTCCAACCTTTCGAATAGGGCTATCCTCATACATGTTTATTTCTTCTATAATGACGCCTTTTTCTCTGTTGATTTCTTCAGTTTTGTAAAGAGAGCTTAGAAGCATGTCAGAGAGAATATCGAGCATTTTGGGCATGTGTTTTGACTGTGCTTTCATCCAGTATCCTGTGTATTCTTTGGCCGTATAAGCATTGAACACGCCACCCATGCCTTCAATCTCCTGCGCTATCATACGCGTCACCGGACGCTTCTTTGTCCCTTTAAATGCCATGTGCTCAAGAAAATGCGAGATACCGCCTTCTTCTTTCTCCTCATACCGGCTCCCGGCACCGATAAGAAGCAACACGGTGACCGATGCAGTGTCCATAGGGATAGTCAGAACGCGAAGGTTATTGTGCAGTTGTTCGAGTGTATAGTCGGAAACCATAGGGAGTAGTATATCACTGTAGGCTAGTTTTGCAAAAAGAAGAACAAATAATTACCATCTTTCGCTCCTTTCGCTCTCTGCCGCCTCAATGGGTGTACTTTGTGGAAAAACAACGTTGTCAATACCATGTTCAACTGATTCTCTCGTTATAACTGTCTCCTGATCAGCAGGACTTAGCGGACTTGATCTCATTGGTACATCAGGATTTTCTCTTTGCATTTGCCTAAACTCTTCATCTGTTTGCCATGTAACAATTGTTTCCCGGTGTTTTCGTCCATAATGGATTAAGTCGTACTCAACCTTTAATTGTCTACCATGAGGAGTCTTCCCGTGCAGGCTATGATGCACTCTATCAACATCAACTTCCCAGCCTGTCATTTCAATCTTTCTATTATACCTTGCAATAGTTGCATCACCTTCAATCATACCGATTTGACTGAAACGTTTATAAAATCTATCTATTTGTTAGTTTACTATTTTCGTTCCAAATCATTCTATCATAAGTCCGCCAGGCAAGTACTCTCTTATTGATTGGAGCAGTTCCGGAAAGGAAAAAATAAGCGTTGCTATAGAGATGTTGATATTCTATCGGGAAGATCCAACTTCTTGAAACCGCTCCGTCAGTAGTTTGGCCATTTCCCGCCTCTTCCACAAGACCCAGATCATAACAAACATTCCGTATTCGGGCCTCTGGAGTAGCATCGTACCCAGGCAAAAAATCACCCATCGAACCATTTATCAAATCCTCAAGTTCTTCGGTTGCCTCTTGCATTATCTGATCAATCTGCTTCGTCTTTTCGGAATCTCGATCGACTGGACTCATGTATCCGCCTTCTTTCCAGTTTCCTGTTATGCTTGCATTGTAAATTTCTCCTTTTCGAGGAATCATGCCGAGCGATTTCCGGTGATCAAAAATAGTCCGTGCTTTTTGCCAAAGCGGGATAGTTTGATCTTTCACTATCAATAGAGCAAGATTGTCCCGCCCGTTACCGGGGAGTGCTGTTTTATTTTTGTTATAGGCAAATCTCCATCGTATACCACTATCATCAATGTACCAGCCGCATCGCAACTCGCTCATTGGTATATTTTCCTGTATGATGTAGGGGGTCTTTCTTTTTCTGTGGAGAAAGGATAACAACTCATCTTTAGTTTTGAAAAGGAAGGTATCCCGTCCGTTTGAGCCAGTTCGCGGTTTTGCAAAAACTCCCCCTTTCTCAAAAGCATACTCGTAGGCATTTGCCACAAATGCACAATCTTCATCAATTAATCCACTAATGTACATCGATGGTACGGGATAAAACCCAAGCCTATTCACCATCGCCGCAAAAAGATACTTGTCTGTCAATACGTCACTTCCATTTCCGTTGATAAGATTCATAAGAAACAGTCTGCTCCATGCAGACCCATCCCGCTCGAGCGATTCTTTCAGATATCGAGCGTCTGTAGTCAGATGAGGTGAGTGATGTTCCCATATCTTATCGTCCGCCCAGCGGGTTTCCCGAAATCTTACTTCTGTATGTGGCATAGTTTGTTATATTTTTTTAATTTATTGATATGGTATATTATAAACCCCTTATACAGCCTGGAGGGTCACTTCTCCGTTTGACTTTCCTCCTCTCCAACCGTACACTATAGTTATGTTAGACAAAAAAGACGTGCAAATAATTAAAAACTATTTTTCAACTATAGCCGCCGTTGAACTGGTGTATTTGTATGGTTCACAGGCAAAAGATACTGCCACGAAAGATTCGGATGTTGATCTGGCTGTCTTAGTTGATGAGAAAAAGGCTGACTCTTTAGATGTCCAACTGAAAGCCATGTCTGATTTAGGTTCAAAGTTGAAGCGCGAAGTTGAAGTTCAGAATCTCAATGTATGTAGCATCACTTTCATTTATCGGGTAATTTCGGAGGGGAAAATAGTGTTTCAGAGCAACAAACAAAAGAGAGTTGATTATGAGGTTATAGTGATGAGAAATTATTTTGATTTACAACCATTCTTACGTGAATACAGTGAGCAGCTGGCTCGCTTAGCCCGAGGAGGTGATATTGGTGCTCGACCCTTTGCGCATTGAAGACAGAATTGCCGAAATTAGTAGAAGACTCCGACAACTGAAAGAGTCTGTTCTTGTTGTAGAAAAAGACGCGTTTCTTGAAAATCACAACTTGATGGCAGCAACTGAACGGCACATTCAGGTAGCCATTCAAGCATGCATGGATATCGCAAGTCATATTGTGGCACAAATGGCTTTAGAAAAACCACAGAGAGAAAATAAGGAAATTTTTAACATACTTGCAGATCAATCTATTATTGATACTAGTTTAGCCAACCGTCTTGTTTCAATGGGGGGCATGAGAAACGTGCTTGTACATAATTACCTCGATGTTGATGATAAAAAAGTATACGATGCAGTGAAAAACGACCTGAAAGATATTGAAGCATTTGTGAAACAAATTCAAGAGTTTATAGATAAACAACAGAATAATAAAAAAATAGTTTAGTAGTTAAAAGTTAGTTGTCAAACATCGTTTGTCAGTTGCCCGCCTTTTCACTCTTATAAGTCCACTTTTCTCCATCCGTTACCACCTCTATCTCACCTTCTAAATCCGTTCGTGCGATTTTGCTGCCCTCTGCAACAAGTAAATCCAGTGTCACTTGTGCCGGATGACCATAGGAATTTTTGGCTCCGACTGATATGACAGAAAGATCTGGATCCAGGCTGGCTGCAAGTTTTCCCGAAAGCGCATTTTTGCCGCCATGATGGCCTACTTTAAGTATTTCGAGCTCCTTTTCCCGCAAGATATTTTTTTGAACAACTATTGGTTCCAAAATATCATATTCAGCATCTCCGGTAAATAGTACATCAAAACTTTTATAGGACATGAGTAATACGATTGAAAAATCATTCAAATCATCATGAGTTGTTGACACCCCTAACACGCTGTCTGTTTTGGTAACTTTTTCAGCCAGAGGCTTGAGCCAAAGGCTCATCCACCTCTGGTGGAGATCCGCCTTTGGCGGAAATTTTTCACTTTGAACTTTAAACTTGTTTGCCACCCATTTACGCTCGGGCCACAATACAGACAACGTTACACTCTCCCCTACCCGCAGCCTCTCATCCCTATATGGATTGTGGATACGTGCTGCAGATATTTTAGCACTCTTCTTAAACATCTGATAGGATTTTGCGGGATTTTCAACTGCCGGAACCAGCAATAAATTGACTGTGTAGCGGTTCAACACCTCGGTCAATCCGGCAAAATGATCAGATTGGGGATGAGTCAGAACTACTAGTTCAATTGTTCTATCCCAAAACGGCATGTGTTTACCAAGACAAACAAGGATGTCATGGTTTGGGCCACCATCGATAAGACCGTCATCACCATTGGGAAACCGAATATATATTCCATCGCCCTGTCCAACATCACAAAATACAATATGAAGAAGTCCGTCGGGACGATTGAGCAGGTAAGCAATGAATAAAAACAGACCGATAAAAACTCCGAAGAGGAAAAATTTTCCATTAACTCGCTTCATAGCTTCATATTAAAAACTGATTGATGCAGCAGGGACCTTTGCCAACAGTTCAACCAGCCAGATGAATAGGGTCAAAGGCACCCACACGATGAGCCCGGCAAGATATCCAAACGGTCGAAAAATCAACGATAGTACAATCATCAAAAATCCTCCGTACATAATGGGGCCAACCAGCCAACCGGTAGCAACATTGGCAATAGGCGAGATAAGACTGATTCGATGAAACTGATACAGAATCACGGGTATGGTGAAAACCTGGGCAGAAAGTGAGACTTTAAGATCGGAGGTGAGGAGAGAAAGCAAAGAGGAACCAATAGTTTTCGTTGGTTTTGAAGATTTTTCTTGTGGGAGGTTTTCTTTTGATAATTTCCAGCTCTTATTGGCGAAAAGAATAATCCCAAGAGTAGCCAAAAAGGACAACTGAAATGAAATATTTTTCCACAGGCTCAAATCAAACAAAATCATTAAAACAGCGCTTACTCCAAGAGCTAGCAGAGGAATGCTTTTTCTACCAACTACTACTGCACATATCGTTAACGATCCCATAATTGAAGCTCGAATAATGGTTGGCGATGGTCCAACCAACCAAACAAATCCGCCTATTCCCAATAACGTCCCGACTACTCCCCACCGCTTCCCGAGGACATTTCCCAAAAAATCAAAGAGCAATCGAATGATAATACTAACATTCATTCCAGAAAGCGCAATCACATGAAGCGTTCCGGTAATTATGAGCGATTGATAAAACTCATCCGGCATCGAGCGGTGAACACCGAAGAGCATTCCTGCAAGGAGAGACGCGTGAGGTTCGGGAAGTAAAGCATTGATATGAAAAGTAATGATATCAACCATCATAACAAACAATCAAAATACACTTATCTCATCTTTTATTTTCTCCCAGGTGACTGGGCCGACTATTTTCCGCTCGAGCAATTCTTCACTTCGCTGATAGGGTCTCCCGTCAATAATCTCACCCGCCGTGACCGAACCGATTCCAGATAATGTTTCGAGTTGTTCAGATGTTGCTGTGTTAATGTTAATAGTACCATTCATACGAGTCGTTTGGTCCGAAACTTGAGATTCAGAACTTGCAGTTTCTCCTTCAAACGGAATATAAATTTTAACTCCATCCACCAGTGGTTGGGCTTTATTCAGATTTATTGCAACCCATTGACTATCTGCTTCGGCTCGTATTCCTCCTGCTCGCTCAAGAAGATCAACCAATCGCGTACCGTCCTCCATTTCATAAACACCGGGTATCTCAATTGCTCCTTCGATATCAACGACGAGTATGCTTGTCATTCTTCCGCTAACCGTAGCTTGTGAATTTGAATCAATAATCTCAATGCCGTTTTTGACTACTGAAGAAGGATTTAGCCTTGATGAAAGAACAATTCCAATGATAAGTAACACAATCCCAACAAGTCCGAAGGTAAGAGGAATCTTATATGTCTTGATGAGCTCGTGGGAAAATTGCTCCATTACCTCTATCATACTACTCGAAGAAGATAATTTTAATCCAGATATAAGAGTATTAAGAATACTCATTAGAAATAGCTTCAATTTAAGCTGTATTGACTGATTTATAACCTATAAAACAAAATCATGATACCCTGTAATAAATATAGGTGCAAAAACTCTTTATTAGCAGTGAAATAACT
>JACQMD010000060.1 GCA_016203755.1 Candidatus Roizmanbacteria bacterium | reverse complement strand
TTGCGGCTAATCAATGATTATGCGCCAAGCGAAGCACCTCTTTACCTTACTAAAGCAGAACAGGCATTTCCTGACTGGTACCTCTCATATTCTAAAATGGACGTTGGAACTGAACAAAACCTCAAGTCTCCAGTTGATTCATTCCAGCTCTTTATGGCAAAAGCATTTTTGCAACAGGATCAGTGGAAAAATGGAAATGGCGATAAACTCGCCCATTTTGTCGATACTTCCTGGCTTGATGCAGGTGACTTTTTCTACATGCATAAACTGTCAGAAACTATAAAAACGTATCGGGGCTGGACTTGGAACGATGAGGGAACAATCACTCCTCCACCAACCACACCAACTCCTACCTCATCACCGAGTACTCCCGGTGACACTGACGGCGACGGTGATGTGGATTTGTCTGACTTAACCACACTACTTACCAACTTTGGGAAATCGGGAACTGCATTGTCTGGGGATACTAACGGGGATGGCGATGTAGATCTTTCTGATTTGACAACACTCCTGTCTAATTTCGGGAGATAAGCAGGACAAATTCTCCTTTTGGATCCGTAAAATAGTCTATCGCCTCATGCACTTGTCCTTTCCACACTTCCTCATGCACCTTTGTCAATTCTCTCGCGATTACTATCTCTCTATTTCCGAACACTTCCTGTATATCGGCTAATGTCTTTTGTAGCCGGCGTGGCGTTTCAAACAATATGACAGATTTCGTTATTTCATCGGTTAATAGTATCATTATCTTCTTGAGCAACGTAATCCGTTTGCCTTGTTTTTTTGGAAGATAGCCGAGGAAGGTAAACTTATCCGTCGGCAATCCCGAAACCGAAAGTGCGGCTAGTATCGACGACGGGCCGGGGATGGGGGAGACTGGTATACTTCTTTTCCGACATTCGCGTACCAGGAGAAACCCCGGATCTGAAATAAGGGGTGTACCGGCATCCGAAACCAGCGCAACATTGGTACCGGATTCTAGCAATTCTATAATCTCCGGCAATTTCTGTTCTTCTACTTCATCGTAGTAAGAAATAAGGCGGGGATGCCCATCACGACGCATCATAAGACGAAATGGTTCAGTCGTTTGGTAATATGCAATGAGTGTACCTGTTTTTCGCGTATCCTCGCAAAGAACAATATCTACGGAACAGAGCGTCTTCAAAGCACGAATAGTAATGTCATCTCTGTTGCCAAGAGGAGTAGCAACGATGTACAATGTACCTTTAGACATAAATCATTAAATCACGAGATCATAAAATCAAAACAATCGAAATCATTGATCTGTTGATTTAATGATTTAATGATCTAGTGAAATTGTACCATGGAACTTATATTTACTTTGACTAGCTGGATGATTTCGTTTGCCGATTCTCCCTATGCACCAATTGCTCTCACAGTCTTCGCTTTTGTTGAGGCCTCCTTTTTCCCCATCCCGCCCGATGCGCTCCAGATCCCGCTTTCTCTTGCCAATCCCCATCGTTCGTTTCTATACGCAACGATAATCACCCTAGCATCAATTGCGGGAAGTATATTCGGCTATTATCTGGGAGACAAAGGAGGGAGAAAAATTCTTCATCGTATCATTCATGAAGATAAAATGGCAGTCCTGCGATCGTATTATCAGCAATATGACGTACTGGTTATTATCGTTGCCGGCTTTATCCCAATCCCTTGTAAAATCTTTACGCTCGCAGCCGGAGCGTTGAAACTGAACTTCCGCCGGTTTGTCATAGCTACCGTTATCGGAAGAAGCTTACGGTTTTATCCGATTGCGGCACTTATTTATATCTACGGTCCTGCAATGCAGCTATTTTTACAAGATAATTTTAAAGAAGTAGGACTATTTATTGCGATAGCTATCATAGTTGGATTTATTGGAATCAATTACGCAATGAAATTATTCACCCATCAAATAAAAATATCTCACCGCCGATAAAATTCCTACTTAAGATAATTTCTTATAATATAAGAATTGAGGCTTGACAAAAAAGCAGGTTATAGAGTATAGTAAGAAAATTATTGAGACTAACTCTGTATGAATAAATCACTTGAAGCCGGCCAAAACCCACAAGAATTCGTATCGACTTCTACTCCCGATCTATTACCTATAGAACAAGATGATGTTCAAAGCCGGTTACTGGAAAATAGTAGAAACAACAGAACAGGACTAAGAACAGTGCTTGCAGGTTTATCATTTGCCGGTATTGTTGGCGGAGTAACGTATGTGGGGGGAAAAATCTCTGCGCAATCAGCTCAACCTGATAGTGGTCATACCATTTTCATTCCTGCTGTTTCAGGTGGAGGAAGAGTGGTACAAGAAATTGGCCTGATGGGTTGGCAGATGCCGAGTGACACGTTTCTAGAAAAATTCAAAGAACTCTGTGACCCGATCACAGGTAAAGTAGAATTCGATGTAGTATTAAATGAAGATGATTGGGGCGACAAGTTTTTGGAGAATGAGATAACGGATATATATCGACTATCGGAGGAAGGAACCATTTGTGTAGGGGTAAACTCAGTAGGATCAGCAACTCATAATAACGATCAGGAGCAAGGAACTCGGATAATAATAGATGGTACACCCGATGATGTGTCAGATGACATTGGTGATGATAGTCAGGACAGTGATGGCGCCATAATTAAGGCGTATCAAAATGCAACTACGGTACAGGTTGAATCCTTCAAGTTACCAGCGGGTGCAGAGAGTATTACCGAGATACTATTGAGAGGAATTATTCCCGAGCATACGGCAACACCCACACCCACACCTAAAGAAACAGCTACTGCAACAGCGACTAACACACCAACACCCACTAATACAGAAACAGCCACGGCAACCGATACTCCGACACCGACAAACACACGAACTGAAACCCCTACGAATACTCCGACAGTAACTGAAACTCCTACTCCCAAAGACACACCGACGCCGACGGATACACCAACACCAACAAAAACCCCAACACCAACTCCTACTTCGACTGAGTCGCCAACAGCAACTCTTACTCCTACACCTACTCTTACTGAGACTCCCACTCTTACTGCTACTCCAACGGATACACCAACACCTACCGATACTCCTACACCCATTCTCACTCCTACGCCAACGCCCACGCTGACTCCTACCCCAACGCCGACGTTGACACTCACTCCAACTCCTAAAGCAACTGAAACACCAACACCAACATTAACACTGACCCCGATACCAACAACCGCACCCTCTCCTACTCCGACAGGAACACCTACTCCAGAATCAAAGGAATACAAGCTCTGGCTCATTGCGATGCATAAACAAATACCTACCGCAACACCAATACCTACTAATACTCCCACTGCGACGGAGACTCCAACAGCAACTCCCACGCCAACGGGTACGGACACACCGCCTCCGGCCGAAACAGCAACACCAACTGTCACTCCAACAGTAACCATAACACCCGTACCCGGAGTGATGGCTTCAGAGTATACTTCAGCAGATCCATTTGAATGTCCTGACTATGTTGAACTGCGACAGGGAGACTGGAATACCAATGATGGAGTAGTTGGCCCATCTACTATGGAATGCCGTAATCGGCAAAATATTGGTATTGATCAAGCGCTCCTTACTGAGATTGAAGCAGCAGGAGATTATGCATGGATGAATAACACAGAGTTCACTGACGGAACCGGTATTGTGTACGGTATACAAAATCCCTCAAGCGGAAGTTATCAACGCTTCTCCAAAGTTGGAGTTCTAGCAGAGACAGGCGAAATGTTCAGGGCACAAGGATTTTCAACTCCCGGAGGAATGTATGTGGATCGCGGAGAAGGAACGGAACAAATACCACTTGGCTCAGAACAATTACAACAGTGGCAAGAACATGGACCGATCTCATATAGAGAAACACTTTTTCATGTCCCCGGCACAGATGAATATCTTCCCGCTATAGCGCTTAGAGTATGTATGGAACCAGGAATTATTGATACCTGTGTAGAAAAATATCTCGCGCAGATGACCAGGGGAGACCAGACCTTTGGCGTGATGTGGACGAATGCCTTAATGAATCCAGAGGCTTTGCTTGGTGGTTTCAGTAAGCCATTACTTGAAGGACAGCATGCTCCGGAACCACTCAGCCAGTTCATTGTTCCGTTCAATCCGAACGCTGCAGAAGCTTCAAGCAGCAATACTGAAACTAATCCAACGATCGAACGGGTCAAACAACTTTTCCCCGCAAATGAAAATCAGTAATAATTATTAAGTAAATCACCATACCTTCAATCAAGCTACAATTTTTCCTACTATTTTATTGAAAATTGTTTTCTATCCACTTTCATGGTATGCTCAATTCTTATGCTCAACCAACAAGACCTCATTGCAATTGGGAAAATAATTGATTTGAAGCTTGAAGAAAAGCTTGAACAAAAATTGAAACCGATTAAAAAGAAACTTACTCGTCTTGAACGATTGAGTAACACAATTATTCGTTCGTTTGATCGGGAATACATCTATTTAAGAAAACGTGTAGACCGTATTGAAGATCACCTCCATCTTTCTCCGCTTTCTTCAGAGTAATCATTTTTCTTTACCAAACTCTTACTCGTTTATTACTACTTTATTACATCGTGCGTAAAAGTATGTCTTTTTCATATTCCTATGGGCTGTTGTTAAGATTGACAAGGCTCGTAAAACCAGCGATAGTGTAATAAATAGTACTTTTCAACAAAACGTTGAATAGAAAAAGAGAGGAGGTGAAAAACATGACGAAAATTTTTAAACGAATAGGTATGTTTACTTTTTTTTCAATTCTCCTTGCAGCATTTGCGGTGGTAATAAGTGTTCCCTCCGCATCAGCAAGTACCACATGGAATCTTGGTGATGTGTTTGCGGGAGTTGCTGGCGGATCCTACAATGTCTATGACAACGCGGGCGTTTTCAAAGAAACGATCTCAGATGGCTTAGGTGGATTTACCACGGGATGCGCGTTCAATAATGATTTAAGTAAACTCTATACGACCAACTTCAGCAACACCAAAGTTGTCGTATATGACGATCCGTCGCCGCACCCAATCGTGCAAACCGTCGATCCGGCTGCGATTAATCCCGGCGGGCAAAGTGAATCAGTGGTCTTTGCCGCAAACGGTGACTTCTATGTCGGGCATCCTGATGGCGATGATGACATCCAGCGATACAATTCCGCAGGTGTCTATCAACAATCATACGATGTTGGCATAGAAAACCGTGGCTCAGACTGGATGGATTTAGCAGCTGACCAGACGACCATGTTCTACACGTCTGAAGGTGGACTCGTCAAACGATACGATGTGTCCGGAGCAGGTGCACAGCTTGCAGATTTTGCAAGTATTGGAGGGACAAACTTTGCTCTGAGACTTCTT
>JACQMD010000051.1 GCA_016203755.1 Candidatus Roizmanbacteria bacterium | reverse complement strand
ACGAGCGAGTGACAACTGAGATGTTGCATTACATTCTACGTATGTCTTGACAGATAAACTGCTACTGTGATAGTATGAATTCACTATGTTTCAAGTCCCGGATCTTCCTTATCAATATGACGCGCTGCAACCCGTAATCTCCAAAAAGATTATGGAGCTTCATCATGATAAACATCACGCGGCCTATGTCAATAATCTTAACAAAGCAGTAACTGGCACCGAATTTGAGTCAATGGATATTGAGGAATTGTTGAAAAAACTTGATTCGATTCCTGAGAACATACGAATGACAGTGCGCAATAATGGCGGCGGACACGCAAATCATACGTTTTTCTGGGAAATTATGCGCTCCCCCATGCAAAACAATCAGCCAACCGGAAAAATTTCCCAACTGTTAACAAAGCAATTTGGCAGTTTTGAAACGTTTAAAGAACAATTTGCAAATGCCGGCATGACTCGTTTTGGCAGCGGATGGGCATGGCTCGTGAAGAAGCATGACGGAGCTCTTGCCATTTATAGCAGCCCGAACCAGGACAGTCCGCTCATGCAAGGTGATATGCCGATCCTTGGAGTGGATGTATGGGAACACGCGTATTATCTTGATTACCTCAATGACCGCGCCGCCTATCTTTCCAAATGGTGGGATGTGGTTAACTGGGACGAAGTAGCAAAGAGACTCACATAATCAATCCCGCTCCCCCTCTTCGTTGACAACCCACCCGTCAAGAACGTATGATAAAAGTATATGACTGCCCAGGAAATATCTCCAACACAAGAAGCGCCCGTAACTCCGGCATCAACTCCGGAAATGAGCAAACAACGCGAAGGACACATGGCTCGCGGTATACGATTTTTAAAGAATCTTTCAACGATAGTTTTAACCCTTTCAAAATTGATTGTGAGCGTTTTCTTTCTGTTGCTGTTAGTCAGTTTCTTTGGTGGAGGCAACTCATCGGACAGTCCTGGAAGCACCGTTCTCTTTGGAGAAGGACCGGAAAAAATTGCGGTTGTTGACTTGTCTGGCACTATTGTAGATAGCGCTGCCACTGACCCATTTGCCACGCTTTCTGATCCACAACTTATTACCCCAAGAAAACTTCTGAAACAATTTGAGAAAATCAAAGAGGATGACCACATAAAAGCAATCGTGCTTCGCATCAATAGCCCTGGAGGGTCAGTCACCGCATCAGATGAAATATATTACCTGATTAAACGATTTCGTGAGCAAACAGGCATTCCGGTCATTGCCTCGTATGGGGAAGTAGCAGCATCAGGCGGCTACTACATTTCACTTGCAGCAGATACGATCATTGCAGATCCGACATCAATCACCGGATCAATCGGGGTGATAGCAAGTCTTATCAATGTGAAAAGTCTTGCTGACCAGTACGGCATACGGGAACTAACCGTCACCGCGGGAAACAATAAAAACTTTATGAGTCCGCTGCAGGAGCCGGTAGCATCGCAAACGGCGATAATACAAACTATTGTTGATGAAGCGTATGATCAATTCATTGCACGAATTAACGAATCTCGAACGGTTCCCCACTCCACCTTAACTGCTCTCGCCGACGGCAGGCCGCTCACCGGTAAACAGGCGCATGAAGCAAAACTTGCTGATCAGCTGGGGAATTTCTATGACGCCGTTGAGTATGCACGGAAACAGACAGGGTTTACCGATGCAGCCGTAGTGGAATTTGCAGCAGGAGGATTTCTGGAGAGTTTACTTGGAGTAGTCATCAAACCATTTTCCCGGTTGAACCCATTTGCATCCATTACAACTCCTCTTTCTCTTCTCCAAGGTAAACCGGCGTATTTGTATTCTCCATAAGAGAATATGTGCGAATTTTTCGCATTAATTTCTCATTACTGGTAAAATGAACTGGTGCAACTTATTCATTTCTACCATCGCCACCACGTCCATCGATTTGCAAAACATCCAGATTTTTATTTCTTTGAGCTTGCAATATGGCTCCATACGGTAGCACGCTCGTTCATTGCGGTATTTGTCCCGATTCTTCTCTATAAATCAGGATATTCAATCAGCAATATCATTTTGTTCTATCTTATTTTCAATAGTATCGATGTACCGCTCAATTTTGTGGCCGATCATCTCATGCGGAAAATCGGAGCACGCAAGGTGATGATCTTGGGAACCTTTGCAACGATTACCTTTTTTGTGTTACTGGGGATCTTACCCCCTGCACATTGGCCACTTCTTATCGTTCTTGCCTTTCTTGCAGCGATATACGACACGTTCTTTTGGGTAGCTCATATTTATATGTTCATTGAGGCTAACCGGGAAGTGCATGATACTGGTAAAACAGTCAGCGCGTTAGAAGGAGTACGAAGATTGGCCAGCGTCATAGGACCCCTTATCGGTGCACTTATCTTCATTACTATGGGAAAGGTCTCTTTGGTTATTGCAAGTGTTGCGATCTTTACGCTTTCGATCATTCCTCTGTTTAAAATGCGTCATGTACGCGACATACCGGACAAAAGAAAAGTTTCGTTCCGTGAATTTTTCTCCAGCGACCGGGAAAAAAAAGATTATCTTTCCTTGTCGTTATGGGGCGTCCACAACGAGGTTGATGGAACGCTCTGGCCGCTGTTTATTTTTACCTTATTTGGTACAGTTGAGTCGGTTGCAATCGTACCGGTCATAGTGTCTCTGAGTACTATCCTGTTTTCCTATATTGCGGGGAAGCTCACAAAACACTATGGAACGCGCATGATTCTGGTGGGAAGTTTCATTATAGCCTGTATGTGGATTTTACGACTCACCCTTCAAAACACTCCCCTGTATTACGCGACTGTTTTTCTTGTCGGAATATTTTCATTGTTAGTAGCAATTCCGCTGGATGTCAATATCACCGCAGGGGGCCTCAAAATCAGTTCGTTAAGCGCATCAACCTATCGCAATGCAACATCGATGCTCCTCCGGATCCCTCTGTATGGCGCATTAACTCTTCTTGTTGAGGTTTTTAAGGTGAGCTTTGGAGTTGCCGCTTCAAGCCTGTTTGTCATTATCTTTATTATACTGTTGATTAACTCTAAAATCAACATGTATAAAACAACAAATAGTTCCAGCTCTAATTAACAAAAATTAATCAATAGTGAATCCATTTCCCAATCTTGGAAACAAAAAGTACGGAATAGACGATACTATCATTATAGTTAACCATATCAAAACATATATTATCACTTTGAAAATCTTATTTTTTGAAGAAAAATTTGTCCCATTCTTATACAGATTAAATCCAAATGTAATAATGGATACTACAACGATAAGGATGACTAAATCGTGTAGATCAAAAAAATAATTTAAGCTCCCTAAGATTCTCTTCGAAATAGAATCATTAACATATGCCGGAATAATATCTCCCGATGAACTTATGTAAACGAATCTTTTTTCTTCTAAAATATCTT
>JACQMD010000050.1 GCA_016203755.1 Candidatus Roizmanbacteria bacterium | reverse complement strand
TTTATTCCTTTAAATGCTCCGTAAGCTGGCGATGATTGCAAATTGGCAATATGAGTATTGACAACCTCCTGATCAAGCACATTAATAAAGTATGAGTCCTTACTGAATTCTTCCCCATCGTAGGCAATATCAGAGTAGAAATATTTATTTTTGACGGTTTGCGTTGCGTTTAACCGCTGTAGAAATGTATCTTTATAGCTATCCAGCACATTGAATCGCATACCTAAAAGAGTATAAATACCTTTACCCTTAAGGTATGTCACAAAATTGGAAATATTGTTCCAGTAGGTTGGATGTTTTTGGAACTGTTCCATATAGGGCATAACCTTTCCGTTGTTATATCCCGTCTCATCGGTATAATTCCAATAGCCGCTTCCGAGCGTTACATGGGAAAGATTGAGGTTATTACTGGAGAATCTGCCAGAAACTGTTTGGTTCCCGACAATTGCCTCCACACCGGGTTGAGTCGGTGTTCGTAAAAATTCATACCACGTCTCCCACCCGAGACCAAATGCTTTCGGGTGAGGTTTCTTAAAATATAATTGTCCGCTTCCAATCTCTTTGATTTTAGTTGTTGTTCGCAACAACTTGTTATAGGCAGCATAAAGGTTCTTTACCGAGTCCGATTTTATCAGGATAAATTTACCGTGCTGCTCACCAAACTGCGGATACGGCTCGTAGTGATAGCCAATTCCATCTGCTCTATTTTTTAACACAACCGTTGTTTTATTTGTCTCCCACGAAACACGAAGTGTATCAACAGCAGGTTGATAATATCCGATAAGAATATTTTGTTTTGGAAATACCAGAACTGGCACTCGCATGATAGCCCGATCTGCACTGTATGTATACCCGTTTCGTCCTTTGTTGTAATCCCAGTTTGCATGACCATCTCCAAAATTGCTGTCAAGTATTTCTTCAACCTGTCCGCTTGGGCTCGTGTAAGTATGATCTGGTCTTAGTTCCACCTGCTTTGCTCCGAATTGAAAACCCAACCCATACACTGGTTTGATATTCTGATTAAACTCAATTTCATACCGGTCGTGTTCAACAGGTACATTGTCTCCCTCAAACACAAGCACGCTATTGGGACCATCCTGATAACTTTCAACTGCACGGATGGCCCCCGAACAGTTTCCGGGATGTTTGAATGAAGACAGTGACGTTTGGCTCATGATGGTGGTAAGCAAACTGGGAGGAGAAGTAAACGAGCAGCCAAGTACTACCGGATTGTTGTTTTGGACAATAAAGCCGTCGAACCGGGCCGCTTGTGGTTGTGTCCCGGCCCACGCACCGGCAGCGATTTTGATAGTTTGAAAATTATTCATTCCCACAAGTGTCCCTTTGGGTTTGAGCGAGACAGCATCGAGCTCCGCATACGCGGTATTATTTTCCAGAATAAACGTAAACCTGTGCCACCCCAGTGATCGCAGAACTCCCGAGGAGACATAATGAGCATCAGAAGTTGAACTGTCCGGGCTAAGGCGATAAATATACTCATTTGCATTGAGCATTTTCCGCACACCCAAACCAATTGTTTTTGTACCGGTGTTGTTGGAAACCACAGCAATCATCTCCAGATTGTTTGTTGCGGACATATTGTCGTAAAACCAAAACGTCACGGTGCCATACGTAGACACAAGAGTTGGAATTGTTGCGGAAATATTGCAACCCTGTGCGGGATTGGCAATATTTGCCGGACGGTTCACGAGAAGATTTTTTCCGCCATCGGGTGAATCGGGAGTCCCGAATGTTGCTCCGTCACCACTAATGACGATATTGCACTCGGGAGCACCGCCAATGGTCCAGCTGGAAAGGGTTGATTCAAAACTTTCACGAAAGACAAGCGCAGTCGTTGCAGCATACGCAGATGAGAAAGTAAAGACGGTAAAAACACCATACAAAAGAACAATTGTTACGCACTGATGCTTCCAATAACAAACTACCCTATTCATGGTTACTAAATCAGCATACCAGAAAAATACTAAAGAAAACACCCCATGCTTTTTATCAAATTGTTGTCATATAATAATTTTGTTATCATCTTCTCAATGATGCTCATACGATTTTTCTTATTCTTCATAAGTTGCTTATCCTTCTTTGTATTATTTGGAAAACCTGATCGTGTAGTCCATGCCCAGGCACCGACGCCGAAAACGTTCAACTGGAAGAGCGTTGAAGAAGAAGCAGCGTGGCTCCAACCACTCTCTTGTCTGGAAAACCAGACTATCAAAATCTGCTTTGATGACCGGTTTGGCGGAACTATTGTTTCTCTGTACAACAAACGGACTGCCCCAACAAGAAACCTCGTGCTACCCGATCGAGGTGGCGCGTTTCAACTTGATGTACGAAGCGGCGACCCTATCAATGCCTGTCCCTCAAAAAGTATCGGGTGGGGTAAGGTATGGAATCCGACCCAGTCAGGTTGCGCAGCCTGCTTTCTTGACCAGGCCGGCAAATGGATCAGTGTCGGCGGCGATACGAGCGGCACGCTGCTTCCACCAACCTACACGGCACAAAGCAGACTGCGTAACTATTTTCACCACAACGCCAATGACTGTCACGCCGGTCTCCCCTACACCAATACTGGTCAGGTTGCCGAAGACATCAATCTATTGATGCAGGCAACAATGCAAAATGAATATGTACAAGTCACGTGGGATGTTGAGCATACGGGAGATCACCGGCACAGCACCCTGGGCTACGGAACAGGCAACGCAACCAGATATCACCAGGAGTTACCCACGTTTTATCTGGCGGACGATCGACATGTGGGACCGGCAAATACGGATGATTGTTTTACCGTTTTTGTTGAGAATGCTTCCGGAAATATAACCTCCCACAGAACAAACTGCGGGACAAACGGAAGTACCGTATACGATAATAATTGGAACAGCTGGTACTCAATCATCAATCCCAACAATCCCAATGAAAAAATAACCATGGCAAATAATGTTTCAATGGTCGATAATAGAAAAGCGAAATTGGGTCAACGCAATTATTTCGGTCAGGTAATTTTTGATGATACCGGGATTCAGTTTACCAACCTGAATTATTTTGACATTATGCCCCGCCAGCGTTTTCGAGTGACGACCTATGTTTTTCCCTATCTGTATAACGAACAGCTGCCGAGCGGTCAGACTGTTCTTGACTTTATTCGGGAGAAACAGCGTTCGAATGCAACAGGGTTCCTGAGTAAAACTCAAACGTACTGCCGGCAGGTAAAAGGGTGGTCGTCCGATGTTCAATTTTCCATGAACGTGAATTCAATACTTATCTACGACAATGAGGGCATTATTGCCGATGTTCCGGCAAATCAGTTTTGGGATGCAACGGTTAACAATCACGGGTTTTCCCTGCTGCATCGGTTTGAGGAAGGAACCCATGTCGTCCGAACCCTGGGGAAAGACCCGACTACCGGTAATTATACAGAGCTCAACGATTCACCATTTACTTTTTCTTGTATCGATGGTGATGTAACGAAAGACCTGATTGTCAACGCAAGTGACGTGACTCGATTTACTCAAACATACGGAGCTGATGATTGTAATGACCAGGCAGATTTGGATGTCGATTGCCACACAAATGGTTTTGATTATCAAATCATTCATGCAGCTTTGTAGAACTATTTCCATATACAAGCTGGCAACTCCCCGGTTTTTCAAATACCGCGATGTCCGCATTTTCAGTACTTGACTACTGGAAAATCGGTACTAAAATAGTAGTATGATTAAAAGACGGATATTTGCCAGACTCAAAGAACATCTTCCGAGAGACCAGATGACTATCCTCATTGGCCCACGACAGGTGGGCAAGACGTATCTCATGCGTGCACTGCAGCAACAGCTTGAGACAGAAGGCACAAAAACAGTCTGGTTAAGCCTCGACAGCGAAGAGGACAAACGGAGATTTTCTTCACAATCAGCATTGCTGTCATATATTGAACTTCAAGTAGGCATGGAAAAAACAGTTGTCTTTATCGATGAAATACAGCGAAAAGAAGATGCAGGACTTTTTTTGAAGGGAATTTATGATATGGGCTCCCCCTATAAATTTGTTGTTTCAGGATCAGGAAGTCTTGAGCTCAAAGCCAAAATTCCAGAATCAATGGCTGGGAGAAAACAGCTCTTTACTGTCGAGCCGGTGAGCTTTGAAGAGTTTATCAACTATAAGACAAATTATCAGTATGAGGACAAACTTGCTGACTTTTTTGCTCTCGAAGAGGGAAAAACAACACGGTTGCTTTCAGAGTACCTGGTATTTGGAGGCTACCCCCGGGTTGTACTGGCAGAAACTGCCTCTTTGAAACAAAGTGAGATGCAGGAAATCTACAGAAGTTATGTTGATCGTGATATTCATGATCTGTTGCATCTTGCTAAATCTGATGCATTTGCGAACCTTTTGAAGGTTATTGCTTCACAAATTGGCAGCCTGGTCAATGTAAGCGAACTCGCATCAACACTAACCATTGATGAGAAAACAATAAAACAGTATTTGTTCTATCTGGAACAGACGTTTATTATAAAAAAAGTGACGCCGTATTTCAGAAACACGAGAAAAGAAATTACGAAAGCACCAGTATATTACTTTGCAGACATAGGCTTTCGCAACTGGCTCTTAGGGTTGTTTGGACTTCCTGAAATTCCGGCTCCTTTGAGCGGGCAT
Source organism: Candidatus Roizmanbacteria bacterium (assembly GCA_016203755.1). Classification (GTDB taxonomy): domain Bacteria; phylum Patescibacteriota; class Microgenomatia; family 2-01-FULL-40-14; genus JACQMD01. The sequence goes on along the minus strand of JACQMD010000050.1, from coordinate 2,831 downwards.
TTATTTGAGAATGTTGTGTTTAATACACTGACGAATAAGCTTGAACTTACGCCGACCCAGATACATTTCTGGCGGACAAGAGACCAGGCTGAGGTTGATTTTGTACTGGAGAAGGGAATGGAAGTGCTGCCCGTTGAAGCAAAGTACACAAAGCTGTCAAACCTGGAAGTACCCAGATCGTTGAGAAACTTTCTGGCAAGATATAAACCGGCAAACGGCTATGTGGTGCACATAGGAAATAAAGAAGACAAACAAACAATAGAGAACACTGCTGTACAGCTACTGCCGTACTACAAACTGGTTCTTCAGTCCCCACTCTGACAACTCCCTCAGTTTTTTTTGCAGTTGTCTTCTTCATGATTTTCATATAATCTAATCTTATAGCAAAATTCTGTGCATCTTATGGGAATACGAGTTCTTCTTTTATTAACTGGTGTTGCATTTCTCTCACTATTAACCACAACAGTTGACGCGCAGTCACCTCGTCAGCGCGAAGGTGTTGACGTACCATTACAAATTACTACCCATAAACAGGAGATTACTGATGGGCAGTTTGTTCTGTATGCCTATCAGGTCGTGTTAAGTCGGGACGCGGATGATATAGGAGGTGCTCACAATCTCAATATTTTAGAACAGGCCACATTTACCCGTCAGCAGCTATTTACGGCATTTATGGCAGGGCAGGAATTTTTCACCACACCGGGACTCAATAATGATACAAATTACATCCGCCGGCTCTATCAATACTTACTCAAACGACCCAATCCGCCCACAGCTACTGAAATTCAAATTCACCTCACCACGCTTCAAAACTGGATGGCAAGTGGTAAATCGAGAGAACAGGCGTGGTACGATTTATTCAATGCGTTTATCAGTCTTCCCGAATACGGAAACGCCAATTGCACAACCCAAGGCTGGTCATACGGCCGGCAACTACGGGACGGCGCACCGTCTCTGGAAGATCTTTTCTCCGGAAAGGCACGATTTCAAAATACGTCTGAAGGTCAACGGATTAATCTGAATTTTCAAGGTACCACAGTAGATCCATGGGATCAAAAGTTACCCATTATCTTTCATAACAATTCATATATCGGTTTCACCCGCGGCTTCTTAGGAAGTGAAGCACATCCTGATTTGGATGTGTTTATGTTGTATTCAAATGATGGTATCAACTTTGGACAGGCAACCAGAATTTTTACCGGTCGGGCTGATGTAGGAATCCCGCAAGATGTTACCGGGCAGATCTCTCTCTATGATCCCCATATCTCTACTGACTATTCGTACTGTCCGATGCGTTATAGTATGACTATGGAGTGCGATGGGCGTCTTTGTATGTCCGAATCATCAACTCCCTGGCTCAAGTGGGCCTGGAGCAAACCAAAACTGGTCGTAGATGGAGGACTGGTAAGCGGTGGACCATTTAATAACAGATGGCTGTCCGCCTCCACAGGCACTACTATCGTGGATAAAACAGGGAAACGCTACGTGTACTGGACGGCAATAGATAATGGTGAAAATTATCCCTTTCAACCTATCGACGATGACGGCGATGAATCAGCATCTGTTCGAGGAGCATTTATGGGCTCTCTCAACGTACCAGCATTTGCAGATGCAGGATCATCTCTCATGACTGCAGAAAGCAACACGAATTGTACCTCCTCATGGGATTGTAATAATAAAGACAACCAGGATATGAAATATGAAGGAGAAAAGTATTATTCTATCTACAATGGTGCAAACTATTATGGATGTATACAGGCGGCTAATGACACGGGTACTAACGACTGGGCATTATCCGTTGCCAGAAGCACTAGTCCCTTAGGTAATTTTGACACTAACCGGCTCGGCAAACTTGTTGACTCAACATTAAAGGATATGTGCGGTATCTCTTATCCTGTAGTCAATGAAATAGACGGCGAGCTTTACCTCTACTACTCTCATCATATTACTAAACGAATAATCAATCATACCAAGCGTTCAAAACTCGTGTATATTGCCGACATCAACCAGGATGGTAAAGCAGATATTGCTGATGTTCTATGGCTTATTTCTGTTTTTGGCAGGACGGGAACCAATACTGCCGATCTGGACGGGAATAGTCTGGTCAATAGTCTGGATTATGCAAAGACGGTTTCGTTGCTGGAAATTTAATAGAAGTATCAGCTAGTTTTAGGCACCATCTGTGCCCTTGGGAGGAGTCGAACCTCCAATCTTACCCTTAGGACGGGTCTGCTCTGTCCAGTTGAGCTACAAGGGCTTATTTCTGTCTTAAGTTACCTAAGTGACTTAGGTGACTTACGATGCTCTATTCTTCTTTGAAACAGACTCTCGGTAAATCCGCCTTCTTCTATAAATTTCTTCTCCAGTGACTCTATCTGCCGGGAAAGCAGATACGTTTCCATGTGGCAAAGGGTGAGCATGAGATTTCCGGCTGTCTCGGGATCGGCTGGGAGCTTTGGTTTGACCTTTAGGTCACCTAAGTAACCTAGGTTACTTAGGTGACTAAGCTGCCTCGCTCTCTGTCGAAACCGCAAGACTCTGGGATCATCCTTTGCCCAGATCGGCAAGTCTCTCTGCCTTAAGAAATCTTCATTATCCATGAGGAGCTCTTCATACGAACCTTTCGCAACACCGATCATCTTTATTTCCCCTTTCTTGGAGGTGTCGCTTTGACCGACTCCCTCCGCAATACATTGTTTTCCACTACGAGCTGCATGAAAGCGTTGTTCTCTCAATCGGCGATACTCCGTTCCCAACAGGAATGTACTTTCAAACTGCTCCTCCAGATCAAAAATAATCTCTCCCAGTCTATATGTGACGAGGTATTTATA
>JACQMD010000053.1 GCA_016203755.1 Candidatus Roizmanbacteria bacterium | reverse complement strand
ATACGCACCTGGGGAATTTGATCTCTATGGGAGAGGATGGAATAAGCCGCGGCGTTTTAGCATAAGAGACAGACTTATAGGATTTCGTAGATTTACAACTTACAGGGGTGCGTGTGAGGATCAATATAAGGTGCTTTCGCAATATCGATTCGGAATTTGCCTCGAAAACGTTGATACCCCCGGATATCTTTGTGAAAAAATGTTTGATAGCTTTAAGGCTGGTTGCGTGCCTATTTACCTGGGGGCATCAAATATTACCGAATTGGTACCTAAAGATAGTTTTATTGATCTTCGTGATTTTCCAAACTATGACGACCTTCTAACCTTTATTCGTTCCGTCGACGAGTCCCGCTATAACCGGTACCTGACTAGCGCGAGAAAGTTTTTGAATAACCGTATGTCTCGCAATCGATGGTTTGAAGCGGGGTTTGCCCGTTTGGTACTGGCAGCAGTTCGCTCGAGTATTAATTCACAAATTTATGCGTCAAGCAGCTCCTAATATACTACTGATAACGATCGATTCGCTTCGGGCAGATGCCACAGGAGTTGGAAGAACGCCATTTTTTGATAGTTTATCAAGACGTTCATATGTCTTTACCCGAGCAATCGTCCCCAGCATTCCTACATTTTTTTGTTTCCCCTCAATAATGACCGGGCAACCCCCATTTTCTAGTGGCTACTTTCTCGGAATTCCCAAATCTCGAAGTGTACAGACTATTGCTCAAGTGCTTTCTAACAACGGATACAGTACTGCAGCCTTTATAGCGGATAATCCTAATCTATATACAATCTATAATTATGATCTCGGCTTTGATTATTATTTCGATGGTTTTGATGTATCGAAGAAGCGATTTTTGTCCTGGTCAAGATTTCTTTGGGATTTTCGAAAGCATGTTCCGGATGTTTTACTCGATGTTGTCGATTATCTATCAGCGGCCGTAAAACTGTTGCGAGGCGGCGTGTCAATTTCGTACCCGGGACAGGAGCTTAACGTCCGTGTAAAAGCACACATTGAGTCCCGTCGCAAAGTTCCGTTTTTCTGCTGGGTCCATTACATGGATGCACATTTGCCCTACGCGACCGGAATTCCTCGCTATTTCTTTAGCGGATCATCTGTCTTTGGAAGATTACTGCGGAAGTTTCAACTGTTTGCAGAACTTCCGAAGAGCATTAGAAAATTAAAAACATCAAGCCCAGAGGCTACGGCAATTTTGCGCGCGGCGTACGAGAGCTGTGTGAGGTGTGTTGACGATGCGCTCTCAGACCTGGTTACATGGGTAAAAACACACTACCCCGATACCGTTATCATCATTACTTCAGATCACGGAGATGAGTTCATGGAGCATGGACACTTTCAGCACGAGCCCTATTCCTTATATGATGAACTTATCCGCGTGCCGCTTCTGATACATTTACCGACCGATCGCCGCCAGGCAATCGATCGCCCCGTGTCTTTGGTAAGTTTAGCCAAAACAATCTGCGAGCTTGCAGAAATAAAACATCACAAGTTTGTAGGATCGAATCTTCTCGGCAATCGTGTATCTATCATTGATAGCATGAGTCGGACGCTCTTGGGGTGCCGTAGTCCACAGGTGCGTCATGGAATACTGGACACGAAAACCCCCATTGTTGGCTATACGGAAATTTGGAGTTACCGGGGAGCCAGATACAAATACATCCTCGATACTGCCTGGGAAAAGGAGGAGCTCTATGATTTGGAGAAGGATCCCTTCGAGCGGGTTAATCAAATTGCCCGCGCACAGCGTTTACACATTGCCGAAATATCAGCTTTGCATAGTATAATGAATAGTTTGAGGCGAACCCATGATACTCGATAGAATAAAAACTCGTCGCTATCTACAGAAGAGTTACGACATTTTATCAGCTGCATATAAAAAATTTGCGCCCCGCAGCATGGCCGTTGCCTGGACCGGTGGAAAAGATAGTACCCTTCTTCTTTGGTTGGTACGCACCTATTCTCTCAAACACAGTATTGCCATCCCAAAAATAATTTTTATAGACGAGGGTGATATATTTCTCCAGGTACGACACTTTGTCCGCCGTCTCACAAAAGACTGGAGTTTGGACATCGATGTTGTGCAAAATACTGATGTTCTGAGACAAGGGAGTCGCATCGGTGAAGTCGTGCAAGTTGCGAAACTTTCAAAAGAAAACCAGAAGGAACTGAAACGTCTTGGAGTAAAAGTAAAAAGTTTTCCATTTGAACCCGAATCGTATATCGGTAATCATTTAATGAAGACTGTAGCCCTCAATTCATACTTAGTAAAACACAACATTGCTGCGGTGTTTACCGGTATACGCTGGGACGAACATGAAGCGCGCTCAAATGAAACGTATTTTTCCTCTCGTCAAAATCCGGATCATACGCGTGTGCATCCTATTCTTCATTTTTCAGAGTCAGATGTTTGGAGAACTATCCAGATTTTTAAAATACCATTTGT
>JACQMD010000013.1 GCA_016203755.1 Candidatus Roizmanbacteria bacterium | reverse complement strand
TGGTGTCACTGTGTGAGTCGGAGTTGGAGTTTCTGTCGGTTCCTCTGTCGGAGTAGGGGTACTTGTCGGCGTCTCTGTCGGGATTTGAGTGGGAGTACCCGTGGGCTCTTCAGAAGGTGTGGGAGTTGGTGTAGACGTAACTTCCTCAGTTGGGGTTGGAGTTTGGGTAAGCTCTTCCGTTGGTGTTGGCGTATTGGTAGGTTCTCCAGTGGGAGTTGGCGTGGATGTTGGACCCTCTGTTGGAGTAGGAGTAACTGATGGTGTTACTTCAGCCGGAGTTTCTGTGGGAGAACTGGCGTTTTGCGGATCAGATACATTGGGTGAAACATGGCGTACAAAATCGTTCACATTATTATCGGTGTCTTCTCCGTTTCCAAATGTTGCGTGCGCTCCGCCAGGAGCCATATCAGGTTCTGTTGATGTGGAAAGTGCTTTTCGCTCAATGCTTCGATTATCAATCGGATTAAGAACCGGTGTCGTCTCGCTCGTTTCCGAAGTCCCCATCCCTACTAGATCCATCAGTTGACTACCGGCATCACGTAAAATCACGCTGTTATTAGAAGCAATATTCTGGCCTGTATAGGAAGTGTTTGCGGTCACCCCGCCATCAAAATCCTGATGTGCAATTAAATGAAATCCATGCGCCGCAATACTACCTGAAGGTGTCGCAATAGCAATTTCCGCTGAAGCTGCTGATGTTGTTTTACGATATAATGTCCAGCCAGTCATGTCAATTGAACTATTAGTTGGATTGTACAACTCAACAAACTCATCAGAGGAGGTACCACCAGCAATCTGCACCTCCGATATTACTACATGATCGGCTGTTACGGCTGAGACAGGAGAAGTGTTATGACGAGGTAGAAGAAAGCCTATGAGAAGAATACATGCGATAATGATGGGCAGAATGTTTCGCATACCTCAAAATTTTAAACTAACTCTTTTTCTAGACTATAAGACCATAAACCATTTGTCAATACCCCAATTTTTTCCGCTCTATTATTTCCTGCTCAGTTAAAATACCGAAGAATATCCTTGTGAAGATATCCATTTGTAGCCAACGCCGACCGTGAGTGCTCTGTTAAAGCATTGCCTTCCATATCGGTAAATACTCCTCCTGCCTCCTGAATAATGACCGATAAAGCGGCAACATCCCAAATCTTGCAATCCGTCTCAATGACAATATCAACAAGGCCTTGCGCGAGCAGATGGTAATTGTAAAAGTCACCAAACCCGCGGAACCCTTGCACCGTATTACCTAAAGACAACAACTGTGATAATTTGCCCTTTTTTTCGAATCGTTTTAAACTCCCGTATAAAAGATAAGATTCGGGTAATGACTTGATTGTCGACGTTTTCACGTCCTTACCATTGCAATAGGCTCCCTTGCCTTTCTCTGCATAGAGCAGTTCTTGCAAAATAGGTGCGTTCGAAATTCCCAAAATCAATTCTCCGTTTTTCATCAAAGCAAGTTGGGTAGCAAAGAATGGAAGCTTCCGAAGATAATTTTTCGTTCCGTCAATGGGGTCAATAATCCACAGATATTCATATTCTTTTCCATCCTTTTGTGACTCCTCGCCTAAAAATCCATGATCGGGAAACTGCTCTCTGATTGTTTTGATAATGACTTCTTCTGATTCTTTATCAGCACGGGTAACCGGAGACTCATCGGGTTTCAGCGTATATCTGATTTCATCGGAAAAATAGTTTACTATAACAGTTTCTGCGCGTTTGACTGCTTGTAATCCTGTTTGTAAAAAATTATCCATAGTTTACAGATCAAAACGAAACATCTTCTCTGTCTGCTTTCCGCCATTTTTCTCGTAAAACCGATGTGCGTCGATATTTTCATTACTACTGTCAAGCTTAATAACTCGTATATGGTGTTTCCGACAATATGTTTTTATGGCATCAAATAGTTTTGATCCTACTTTTTTGCCGCGCATGCGTTTGGTAACGAAAAAATCTTCAACATGCCCTCTGTGCCAACCATGACGGATATTAGGTAAAAGATAAAATGTAACGAGCCCAATCAGTTTGTTATTCTCTTCTGCAACAAAAATAACCGTATCCTCTCTTTTTATTATTTCCTCATATATACTACTGCCCACTTCTGATGGCTTATCAGACGCTTTCCATTCCCGGCTTGCTTCATTAAGAAGTTGTAACACCTGTTCTCTATCTGAGATTACCGCATGGCGTATATTCATAGAACAATTATAACAGCTACTTGCTAAGGGATATAAAAAGAAGATAACGCACAATAGAAGGGTTTCTTATTGCTTGCGCATGCGGGCACGAAGTGCTTTCATCCCAAATACCAAAACGCCTCCGCCAAGAAATACGACGTTGATCAAGATGAATAGTATTGGTAAACTTCCTCCAAATCCCGTCAGCGCACCTACTCCACCGCCATAGAATGATGCTCCTTCAGGAACAGATACTCCCTCGCTTGGTCCCATGAGTTTTTGTCGTGCAGGAGATCCAAACATTGGCAAATCCAAACTTTCCTGCCGCAACATCGGCGGCTCGATCATATCAAATATTGGCTGTGATGGTAGCGTCACCGGCATCGGCCCTTCTTCAAACCGATCATACCGCTTGGACTCTTCCTCAAGTCGAAGCAACTGCGCCTGATTGACCAAAGAGAGCATGGACGAATAAGGTGTCAGGATGTGATTTGCACGTGCAAACGTGTGAAGCCCATCTAAAATGCCCAATTGCTCATCGATATCGCCTTCATTTTCATCAATTGCCTTATACACGTATCCCCGCGCCGCCAGTACTCCCAGTGGATCGACATTATTTGTAAAAACAACCTTTGTTATATCTCCCGGTTCTTCAACATTCCCCTGTATCGACCAATACGAACTACTTGTTAGTTGTCCTTCTTGTTGTGCAGCAGCAAACTGATCAAATGCTTCAAAAAAAGAACGCGCCGTGCCTCCTCCGCTTTGGAGGATGTAGTTGGTAAACAAACGACTATATGCAGGGATCGTATCACCAGTGTGGACTATGTAAACAGGAAAATTGTGCGATTGCATCGCTCCTGCATTTCCAACTTCAAACTGTTCCTGGCCCGTAACAACAATGACTGCGTCATACATATCAGGAAGCAATCGGAGTGCTTTTACTACATCGCTTTTCCCGAAATAGACAGGCTTGATCAGCTGTGATTCAGTTCCATTTTTTATTGTTGTTTTTTCACTGAGTCGATCATTGAATTTATACACATCAATAACGTTATGAAGAGGCAGTTGACTTGCCTGCAGTAACTGTATATCGTCCAACCCTGGCGCTACCGCAAAGTTTTTCTGACTGGCTGATACATCAAGTAATACTGCTATCTTCTTGTTCTCTAATACTATTTCCACCTGTGATACATCCATCGTTCCACTACAACTCAGGTGTTCTCCAAACGTTTC
>JACQMD010000044.1 GCA_016203755.1 Candidatus Roizmanbacteria bacterium | reverse complement strand
GGAAATGAGTATATGAAAAACGTGTTGTAGACAAATGACTTCAGACCACTTTCTTGAAGATACTGGAAGTTTCTATCATAGCTATATTTTTCCTCACGACCGGACAAAGCCTCTAACCCTAAAATTTCAACTTTTGGCGGATTTCGATTAGTGGTCAACGCTCCAAGAGTATTGATGCTTACGGAGTAAACGAATAGTATCGTAAACAGGACTGGGAGAATAGCATATTTACGAAGATAGGTAAGACCAATACTTATAAAGATCCCTCCAATCGCGTAGGACGGAATCAGATACCTCGATCCAAACGCCCACCCGCCCCATGGATCACCCCATAACGAATAGAGAAGTAAATCAGCGCCGATGATACCTACAAGCACAACCGCCATATCCTTCTTTTTCTTATAGAGCAGAAACGCACCAGGGATTGCCAAGAACATCACAGGCGTAAACCAAACAATGCTGCGATCCCTACCAAAAAACTGGATTGTAAAACCGTTCAGTATATTTCTCGTTTTGAAAAATCCCGTTGCAGTCTTTTGCTGTCTGGTGGGATCGTTAAGCAAAGCAGTATCATTTTTCCCAGCGTTTTTTGGTGCGACAGGTTTTCCGTTTTCGTCGATTTCCCTTACACCAGACACTGTCCCAGCCAGCTGCAAGGGGTTTCCGTATGACGCATTGTTAAACCACAAGAAAAACACCAAAGGCAACACAATCCCGAGAACGCTCAGCGCTTTCAGGAGTGAAAATGAGATTTTATACGCTTCTTTTTCAACTTTCACTGAGAAAAACTTTATTCCTGCTGCAATTGCTATTGGGAGCATAAGAATTAAGTTTGGGTTATCAACCGGGACTGATAGGGCAAAAAGGGAAAAGATTATAAAAAGAGAAAGAATATTGTTCCAACGAAGTAGCAGGTAGATGCTTGCCAGGATGAGAAAAGTTGATATCTGATGCTGAAAAAGTGAGACACTATACGCAAATGCGGGGGACGCGAAAAGGAATGTGATAGCCCCAAGGGTTGCTGCAAGTGGGTGAGCCCCTAACCGAAGCGCAATGGAGCGTACGAGAAGTATATTCAGTAATGCAAACAAAGCAATTACTGCATATGAACCTACCTGCACACTGCCAAAATACTTTCCTACCAGATAACCCGGAATTATTGCATAGGATACTCCAGGAGCAAAAAGGGAGACGTATTTACCGTCTTTGTAACCTAAATCAGGCGTTGCAAAACGTGCGATCGGTAATGAAAACGAATATGAATGATCCTCAATAAGCGAATATGTTAGTGCGTACCTTCCTCTTTCGGGTGACAATTCGAACGGTCCATTATCCCTCCACGAGAGAGCGTTCATATCAGTTACGGTTGGGTTACCCACCTGTCCACGAACGGACAAAGCCAGAATCACACTGCAAAACAATGTCAATATTATTACGTTGATCCAAGAAGATAATTTCATATTAGCTAATAAGACTTTTTATAATTCGTCGGGATGCAATTACTGAAGGTGACCATAACGTCCGAAATTCAGAAAGTGAATGTGATCTGTTTATACCAATTCTCGGTATTCGAAGGAAATCAGTATTTTTTGTAATACGTCCGTCGTCCATTGAGAATGCAAGCTTGTAGTTTGCTTGCCGGACAAGGGAAAGAACTTCGTTGTTATATCGACCTTTCGGATAGGCAAAATAGTCGATTTTCTTTTTGAGACGGTGTTCAAGGATGGCTTTTGAGGTCTTCACTTCTCTATACATCTCGTCTTTTTGCAGCGTATCAAGCTGGGCATGCGTGCCGCTATGTGATCCTATGTACCAACCGTCCCGCGCCAGTGCGGCTACCTCGCTATCTGAGAGAAATGCTTCATTAGTATCCAGCTCATCACGTCTTGCATGCTTCGTATCTGATAGAAGAAACACTACTGGCTTGATGCCGAGTTTCTTGAAAAATATTCTTGTTTGGAAAATGTTTTTGTACCCGTCGTCAAAGGTAATAACGACAGATGGTCTTTTTGGGGTAATCTTCCCGCTGATAATACTTTCGAGTAACTCTGGAGATATGGAATCGAATCCTAATCTTTTTAGTGTCAAAACCTGACTTTTCAACGTTGATAAATCAACACTATGGAACCACCCGTCTGATGCAATACTATGGTAATTAAGCACGACAACGAAAGGCGATATGGTACGTACTGCTTGGTCGATGTGATAAAGTGCACATG
>JACQMD010000059.1 GCA_016203755.1 Candidatus Roizmanbacteria bacterium | reverse complement strand
TTATAAGTTTAGAAAATTTAATATATTAGAAGAATTGAATCTAAAATTTAAAAAAGACAAAGAATACATGCTACTTAACAATATTATTACAGGAATAGGTGCGATCATTCTTGGAATTATTTTTGTTTCCTTATCTTAAATTTAAATATAGGACTAAAACTTCTTACATCCACGCTACGAATATTCATTGACAAAGACTCAATCCTTTTGTTATGCTCTATACAGCATTATTTGGATTTATGGATCAAGAACCGAAATCACCCGTGATTGGATGGACACCAATTCCCACACCCCAACCGGACGCTGACCTTCCATTAATGTATCTTAAATCGCCGGAAGCGCAAGAAAGCATAAATCAGTTTCTCCAACAAATTAGTGACAACCTGAAAACACTAACTGAAAACGATCTTTCTCGGATTGATTTCTCTCTTTTTTCAGATGCAAAATACAATACGGAATCGAGACACACAAAACTATTTATTCTTCAGTCAGCAGCCAGAGGCATAATAGATGCAAGTCAAACACCCAAGGATTTAGCAAATGCCAGCAAGAGAAACGCACAACTTGCTACCAGCAATATATCACCTATTACTCCTTATAGTTTCTTGCACGGTTTACCTTTAGATTGCTTACAGTATGTAAAGTATGGGCTGCTTGCCGGGGAATTGTATGGTGGAAGGGGAAATGTTCTACCGATGAGATTATATCTTTCAAGAATTGTTCCTACTTATCAAGTTATGTCTGACCTTACATCAACAGTACGAAATTCTAATTCAGAAAGGTATGGAGTCGGACCGGGTAAAGTAACATTAGTAGCTCCACCAGAGGCATCCTTTGTAAAAAACCTGCCAAATGCTCCTTCAGCTGGATCAACCACAAAATCAGCAAGTATTCCGTACGGGTTACCGATTGGCGCTCCTTCCTATGATATTAGTGCCTGCGTCGTCACTGCACCTGAAGATATAGATAAAACCATCAAAACATTAAAAACATTTCCTTTGTATATTCCTGTATATGATGGTAGAGGAAATCTTCAATTTACTCCGGAACAGTGGCAACAGAGAGGTTGACATTTGATACTCTCGAAAAAGTATTTGGGACATACGAAAAACTCTAAAACTTATCCACACCCACTTCTTCAATATCATCTGATCTAATATAGGGATTTTTCGCATACGGATTTACCTTGTTTATTTCAGAAATAAGTGAATGGGTTTCGAGTGTTTCCGTATTCATAAGCGGCTCGACAAAACGTGACGGGCGCGTGAAGAACCACGAGTCGTAAAAACTTCGCGATCGTCCATGCGAAGAAGTTAAGTACAACCGTTCTTTTGCCCGCGTCACGGCAACGTAAAATAGTCGTCGCTCTTCTTCAATATCTTCTGCTTTTGTATTGTCACGAATTACCGGAAATTTCCCTTCAACAAGTCCTATTACAAATACCGTATTCCACTCAAGTCCTTTTGCCGAGTGAATGGTTGACAGCGTTACATACTCACCATCATCTGTCCGGCCGTTGAGTGCTGATTTGTCCGGCGGATCAAGCGCCAGATCATTGAGCAACTCTTCATCAGATGTATACCCCGAAACTATTTCAACAAGTGCATCCAGATCCTGCTCACGGGCAGGATAGTCATCATGAATTCTCCGAAGAATTGGCTTGTAGTAATTAATAATGTCTGCAATCTTTTGTCCAGGAGTTAAATCTTTTTGGCTCATCTGGTTGAGTAATTGAAACAAATTCTGTAATCCGGCGGACATGTATTTTGTATTTGGTATTTTGTATTTTGCATTCTCGCTTGATACTTGATACTTTATACTTGATACTATTTCGTCGGCTGTCTTATCTCCCACTCCTTCAAGTAACAACAGTATCCTCCTCCACGCCAACTCATCAGCAGGATTCACTATTACTCGCAAATGACAAAGGACGTCTTTGATATGAGCTGTCTCAACGAAGCGAATGCCGCCGAATTTTTTAAATGGTATCCCACGGGCGGAAAGTTCAATTTCAAGAGGTGCTGATTGATAGGCTGCCCGAAACAACGCAGCAATTTGCGTGAGAGGAATACCTTTGTTATTTCGCTCAAGAATAGTATCAGCTATCCATTCCGCTTCTTCTTTTGGAGATTTGAATTGCCGATAGACAGGTTTTGTCCCTCTCTTATCAAGTGAGGTTAAATATTTCTTAAAGTGATCACCCTCCACTTGTTCCAATACCGCATTAGCCAGATCAAGTATTTCTTGCGTTGAGCGATAATTCGTCTCAAGCGTTATGTGCTGGGTTCTTTCAAAGTTCTTTGGAAAATTTATCATATTGGTAAACTCTGCTCCTCGAAACCGGTAGATTGACTGCATCTCGTCTCCAACGATGAGTATATTTTCATGTCCTCGTGCAAGTTCATGGACTATTTTTCCCTGAAGTTTATTCGTATCCTGATATTCATCAATCATAATATAGTGATAGCGTGACTGAATCTGCATCCTGACGCCTTCAAAATCATGTACGAGTTCATAAAAATACAGGAGCAAATCATCAAAATCCAGAAGCTGCCGTTCTTTTTTATATGCAGCAAATCTCGTCTGGATAAGTTCAAGTGCCTGTTTCCAGTCATAAAACTGCGGATAATCGCTTTCTAAAATATTCTCAATTGCGGTATCTTTATTGACGGATTTTGAAAGAATGTCGGTAACTGTTCCTTTTTTCGGAAAATATTTTTTCTCACGAAGCTTGAGGTCGCTAATAAGTTTTCCGACTAATTCCTCATTGTCTCCCCGGTCCAGAACAACAAATGAATTAAGTCCTAGAACCTTCCCTTTTTTCTTGAGCATCTCAAGTGAAAAAGAGTGGAATGTACCGCCAGCAACGTCTTGCGCGCGATTATCATGCCGGGCAGCACGGGATAACATTTCAGCAGCAGCGCGTCGGGTGAAGGTTAACAATAGTATTGCCCTTGGGTCGATGCCTTTCTTAATAAGCTCGACCGTTCGATATTCAAGTACTCTCGTTTTCCCTGTTCCCGCTCCGGCAATCACGAGAATTGGACCTGTATGGGTAGTTACCGCCAGTTGCTGGGCAGGGTTGAGAATATTGTTCATGTCGTAGTTGCGACCTCCGCCAAAGGCGGACAGGCTTGTGGTCGCCGAGAATATGATTATCAGCAAGGACAAGTCTTGCGGCTACAAATCATCACTCCACTATAACATACTAGAGTTAATTGCTTGAGTCCTTTAGCTGTTCTTTATTGCAAGGAAAAGAAGAACTAACGGAATATCCGACTGAGGACTTGTTTGGGGAGATTCCGGTTCATCAAACATCATTCATCATTTCTCTTCGTCTCTCATTTGCTGTAAACCGAGTCTGTTGGAAAAAGTCGTAATGTTAAGATCCGACCTCCTATACTTTTCCTTTTTTCGTTATGACAATATCAGGTTCTCGTCTTTCCATATCAGAATTTATAATTTCTCTAATGCATCCTTCCCTTTTTGGTGTGCCAGCTCTAAAACCCGATCGTCCTGTCGTGATCGTTTTATATCTTCAGGATCCATTCCTAATTTAGATGCTTCCACGCTAAATGTATCTAGAAATCTAAAAAATCCTTCATGATACACTCTAGCACCCCTTAAAAATGATGGTTCATCGTCGCGTATGCTACTTGTTCGCGACGCAACTGGTGAATCATCTGTCTCAATACCCATAGAAATTTACCCCTCCTTCCATTTTATACTGCATCCCATACTTGATGGTTGATGTTCTGGCGGTTGTTCGCCTTTAACTAATAACTCAAGCGCATCTTTGAGGTTTTCTTCTTTAACAGCTTGCGGATCCTGCCAGTTGTCATTTACCCTGCCGTGGTAATACAGCTTTTTTTCTTTATCAAACACGTAAATATCGGGTGTGCACTGCGCCTGATACGACCTGGCAATTTCCTGTGATTCATCGCGTAAATAAGGAAACGGGATATTCCACTCGTCTACCTTTTCCTTCATTACCTCAAACGAATCTTCCGGATATGTATCTGCATTGTTGGAATTAATAGCAACGAAAGAGATATTATTTCCCTGATACAGTTTTGCCAGATCAATCAGGATGGGCCATGCAGCTTTTGCGTACGGACAATGATTGCAAGTGAAAAATATCACTGTTCCAGATTTACCTGAAATTTCATTCAGCGTGTATGTTTTTTCATTAGTTGACGGAAGCGAAAAATCAGGCGCGTTCCACTGCCCGATTGGTAATTGTTTTGATTGAAGTAATGCCATAACCAATTTACTGTATCACATCATACGCGTAAGATCAACAAATGGGATAATGATAGTTTAAAGAAACATCTCCGTTTGTTATCCAATACGGAGATGTTTGTAAGTGGTACGAAAAGAGAATTGGTTTTATAAACTTCGATGGAACATACGTCCAAACCATATCAATACCGTCGCGCCCAATGTGGCCACCAATATACTCCACAGATTAAAGCCGGTCACGCCAGGGGAACCGAAAAGATTCATAAGCCATCCACCAAGAACTGCTCCTACAATACCCAACAAAATATCTGTCAGCATCCCTTGCTGCGCATCGGTTTTCATAATAATGGAAGCGAGCCATCCAGCGAACAATCCTAATAGCATCCATAAGAGAAAATTCATATATACTCACCTCCTTTTTTTGTTCTATTGGCAGATATACGGACATAGGTATACTATAGAATTTCTCTATGAAAGTCGTTTAGAAAATCAGTAAGAGTTAGGTAAGAAATCCAAGGTCATCGTGAAGTTCTTGATACCTCCACACCTTTGGGAGAAACACCATAACTCATCCTTCCTAAAATCATGGCGCTAGGACTCTCTACTTGATTGTTGAATCACTTTATTGCAATAATACTAGTATCTCATGAAACTGCCACACGTGAAGCTTGACTGGTTTTTCTTCGTGCAAGTTGGGGGAGTTATCATCGCATCCATTCTGGCACTCATTTTAGTAACTTCCATTCGTTCACTTCAGACTGACTACGCTGATAAAACGAGCGCTGTTGAACAGCTTACTCATGATCGGGAGTCTCTGGAGCAGGTCGTTGATCAAGCTCTCAAACGCATTGAGACACTTGAGAGTGAAGATCAGTACGTGGTTAACCAACAACTGAAAAAGGAACTGGCAAATATTAAAAAAACATACACCCAGGCGGTTGCTGCATACGAAGATTTGGTGAAACTCCGCGAGCAGACTGATAAGACGCAAGCTTACGATGATCAGTTCACACAAGCACTTACGTTTCTTGCGGAGGAAAACTGGGCATCAGGAGGGGCCGAACTCACCGCTCTTGCATCAAACATCAAGAAAAAACAGGATGAACTTGCCGCAGCGGCCGCACCCGCAATCCCGCAAAATGTGCCGCAGAACAATGCCCCTCCGGGAAGCGGCTATAGCAGACAACAAGTGGCGACGGAAATCGGAAATTACATGGTAAGTCTTGTTGCCGGCGATCTCTCTTCCACTCGAATCATTGTTGATACTGCATCCGATGGAACGTGTGGCAATGAATGTCCGGTACTTCCACTGGGTGATTATGTTGCACGAAGTGGTGCCTACGCCGGAATAAACGGCTCCTATTTCTGCCCGAAAGAATATCCCAGCTGCGCCGGAAAAACAAACAGCTTTGATACACTCCTCATGAATAAAAACAAAGTCTATTTCAATTCAGATAACAATGTCTACTCAACCGTTCCTGTCGTTATTTTTGGCGGCGGGTGGGTACGCTTTGAAGGCCAGTCACTCAACTGGGGACGAGATACGGGAGTTGATGGCGTGATAGCCAATCAACCGCTTCTGGTGGCCGGCGGAAATGTCGTATTTGGGGGAGATGGCGATCCGAAAAAGGGGAGTAAAGGTGGCAGAAGCTTTGTTGCGAACAAAGGCAACATTGTCTATATCGGCGTCGTACATAGCGCAACGGTAGCTGAAGCTGCAATTGTGTTAAAAACACTCGGCATGGATAACGCACTCAATCTCGACGACGGCGGTTCAACTGCTCTGTGGAGTGGCGGTTACAAAGTCGGCCCGGGAAGAAGCTTACCTAATGTGATTTTGTTCGTACGGAAGTAGCTCATTTCTTACATCCTTCATTCTTGACTCTTACCCATTTCTCTTCCAATCAGTGTTATACTATGCATAATGAATGCTGAACACATTCAAGCAAAAGATCTTCTGAAAACCTCAGGTATTCTTATGGGCGCGCCCGATGATACGCTTGCCGAGACACTGGAAAAACTCACCCGGACACATGATGCAGTATTTATCTTTGACGAACATAAAAAATTCCTCGGGATCATCAATCCCTACTATACTATTTTCAAATCAAACTACCCGGGCACAACAAAAGTACAAAACTGTCTCTTTCATCCTCCAATTCTATCCCTGGCAACCTATATCTGGGATATCGCAAAACTTATGGTTGAGTCAAAAATCTATTTTCTACCGGTGTTTGACAATAGTACTTTTGCAGGTATTGTTTCAATAAATCGAATCCTTCGAACCATCAAAACAGATCCGAAGCTTTTGCGGCAGCTGCAACTGGTTCTGAAAAAACCGATGATCACGATTCAGCAACATGCAACCCTTACCGAGGCCTACACACTCATGCGTGATAAACAAGTCTCCCGCCTTCCGGTTGTTAATATGCACGAACACCTGGTAGGTATTGTAAGCCGCTATGATATTCAGCGTGCGATTGCTGAACCCAAAGAAAAACCCAGATTTCTCTCACGGGTGGGTGAAAAAGAAAAGTTTCTGGAGCAGTCACTTGATGGATACTTTCGCAAGGTTGTCGTGACTGCAACACCAGATGAAACTATCGCATCTATTCTTGACAAGATCATTACCAATACTATCGGAAGCATTGTTGTGATTGATAAAAACAGGAAAGCGGTGGGTATTGTCTCCAACCACGATATACTTCGTGCACTCAATGCGCTTCGCCCCAAACACGAACCAAAACTTGATCTCCATGTTGCGAAAGAGTTCACCGAACAAACACAACTTGAACAGATGATTGGACAGTTCATCTCGAAGGTGAATAAATTTACGCCAGTTCAACAAATTCGGGTAGTTCTCGAGGCATTGAAAAATCCTGTCGGGAAGGTACGCAAATACAGTATCAACTTACAGCTTATGATCAAAGGTGATGGAAGAAAAGTAATTGCCAAAGTAACTGAATATGATTGGAAACAAGCAACCCACGAAGCAATTGACAAGGTAAGGAAACAGTTACAGCGGTAAATTATTTAAGAAGCTTACTATAATTCAAGAAAATATTGAATATTTGCTTTTTCCTTGAGTTCCTGTGTCAGCTTTTGTGCTTCAGTACTTACTTTCTGACTTTTCAGCTGTTCTTTTGCTTGTTCTTTTGCACCTTCGCCTACTCCCTCGTCGGGAAGAAACTGTTTATTCTCAGCAATAAAAGCGTTTAATTCTTCGTCGCTAATTGATACTCGTTCCCCTACCATCTTTTCAATCATTTTTTGCAAGCGAATCTCTTCCGTCACTTCATTCCGGGTCGTCCCATAGGTAGTTAACAGTTGATCAAACGTCTGGCCCGACGATGTGGCCTGAGATTCAATTTTTGCCATCTCTGCCGACAATTCATCACTATTGATCATAACGCCCTGCTTTGCCGCTTCCTGACGAATCAGAATTTGAGTAACCATCGCATCGAGTGTTTGCTTACCACCTTTTTTCTCAAGCTCCTGTAACAAATCATATCGGGTAATCATCTGTCCGTTAACCGTTGCGACAATAAATTGATTGCGCAGTAAAAAGAATAGTATTGCAATACCGAGAATAACTAATGCTATGATAAATGGTCTGTTTGAAGAAGGTCTCATTGAAAGAGAAACAGGAGGTTTCTCATTGACCACTGGTACAGATAGTATTTCTTTAGTATCGGCCGACTCTTTTGGAAGTCGTTTCGTCGTCTTTGACCGCTCTGTTTTTCGTTTTCCCTGTGGCATTTTCTAAGTATAGCAGATAAATTACAAAAAGAAACAAGCAATTCTATAAAATCTCACTTGCTTTGGTTTCTTTAACTTCCGCTGTTTCTTCCAAGTTTACCAGTACATAGACATCCTGACCAAAATCATTGACTCCCACAAATTCTCCTTCTCCCTTAATAATACGCTCCAGTGGCCTGCAGGCTCGGCAGAGGCCATGAGGGCAGACAAACCGGTTGAGTTTACGGGCAAGTTGAATTTCTTTGGCAACAGAAAGTACTTTCTCGTGTGCTTCTTTCAAATCAGGCAGTACCTGTTCAACTGCCACGTTGTTCCGCTCCAAATACCAGTAACTAGCCTTGGTTGCAGGTCGAACCTGGCAATTGGCAACAAGCAAATGGTAAATGGGAAGTTGCAGCGAATCGTGATGTTCTTCACCTTTACTCGTTTTGAAGTCGATAATATGGACGCTATTGGTCTCCGGCAGATACTCCAGCCAGTCAATTTTTCCACAGAGAATAATGTTGTCTTCTTCAGAAATCCAGTAATAGGGAAGGTCCTGTTTAATTTTTACTGCCAGATGTTTGAGTGGTCCGGGATGTTCCATCACTCGACGTAACATTTCCTCACCTCGCCGACGGTAGCGATTTTCTTGTTCTTCCGATGAAAATCCTCCTTTTTTTCCGGAAACATTTAACCACGCTTTTTCAAACTTTGCAATAAGCGATTCGTCAAACCGGCGGTCAACGGGAATTATCGAAAGCGATTCAATGACCGCATGCACTGCCTGTCCGAGCGCCATCGGCGCATTCATAAGACTTATCTTATGACCAGTTTTCCGGTCGCGGTACACGTTATTGAGAAAATATGCCCGCGGGCATGCAAGGAAGTCGGAAATGGATGAGTGAGAAACCCAGGTAGCGGTGAATTTATCTTTAATCATAGTGGAGTCATTGTATCCATATTGATATTAAAATGCAATGATATTATCGTATACTTGTAACATGCAACAGTATTTACAACATACAGAAGTTTTGTTTGAAGTTGAAACCCCGCTTTCCAAGAAAATTAGAACACATAAGAATTATTGGGATAAAATAACGAAAGAAAAACATATTGAATTTTCTTACGCTTTAAATGATGTCCAAGAGATACTAACACATCCTGATGAAATACGAAAAAGTATAAAAGATGATACAATACATATATATTATAAGAAGATAACTAGACATACGCTCATTTGTGTTGTAAAAACGTTAAATGGAGAAGGCTTTATTGTGACAGTTTATCAAACATCAAAACCCAAACCGAAAGGAGAATTATTATGGCCAAAGTAAAACTTATGTTGGATCCTATAGGAAATACATTAAATATATGGTGGAGAAAACCAAGCAAAGATGACTACGCAGAAGAGTCAAACAGTTCAAATGATGTGATTATCTATGGGAAAGACGGAAAACCAAAAGGTGTAGAAATTATTGGGTTGCTTCCCAATGAACTCAATGTGAGTTCTTATTTAGGAAAAGCAAAACTAACAAAATACTTACAAGCTCCGAAAGAATTTATTGCGGATCTTAGCAAGGCAGAAAATTAACTCTCTACTATTTCAACACTCTCCACCTTCACCGGAGTCACGGGTTTTGATGATTCTCCGCCGGCGCTTTGCTCAACAGGAGCTGCCGCTATAGCATCAACAACATCCATTCCGGAAGTCACGGTGCCGAAGATGACGTAATTGGGAGGAAGATCGTAGTCTGCATGCATGATGAAAAATTGCGATCCGTTGGTATTTGGACCAGCATTTGCCATGGCAACGGTACCCCGCGTATACTTCCCTTCAAACGGTTCGTCATTAAATTTGTACCCTGGTCCGCCCGTACCATTTCCACTCGGATCTCCTCCCTGAATCATAAATCCTTTTATTGTCCGGTGAAAAACGGTGTTGTTGTAAAAACCATCGCGTGCCAAGGAAACAAAGTTATTCACCGTAACGGGTGTCTTATCGGCATGAAGAGAGATGACGATATCGCCCTTCTCAGTTTTTAGTGTGGCGGTATAGGATTTGCTTTGATCAATTTGCATCGCTGGTGGCTGTTTTTGCATAGATTGTGTAACTGCAACTGAAGTACTTTCTCCTGCAGTTTTTCCCTGTTCAGTCGGTTTCGACTGAAGTAGTAATAGTACCACAAGTGCGACTCCAATACCAATAATGAGAAATGTTCGTTGCATAGTTATTTTTCGCGCATAACAATGAATGCGCCGATGCCAATCAAAACAAGTGGCCACACCATGGACCAGAACGACGGACGCAGCAGTTGACTCATCTGTAACGCGGTTCCGACAACAAGTAATACAATTCCTGTATTAATCTCTTTTTGTCGAACAGATACAATCCCAAACCCAATAAGAATAAGCGGCCAGAACATACCAATAAATCCACCGATGCCTACTCCGAAAATTCGAAATAAACCGAATTTATCAAACAGAAATACGATACCGACTAGAACGAGTGCCCATCCATTCACCGTTTTATTATCTGTGGCAGAACGAGTGGTGTTATTGGATTTTCGCATTGGATTCAGTCGGGAGCACAATCCAGAGAATGATGTATATCAGTATCCCCGATCCGCCAAGAAGTGTAATCAGAATCCACAACACACGAACAAGCGATGCATCCATATTGAAATATATGGCCAAACCTCCACATACTCCGGCAATCATCCGGTCTTTTTCTGATCGATAGAGGTGTTTTGGTTTTGCTGCTGCCATATACATAGGATAGCAGGAAATGGGAAAAATGCAAGAAGAAAGATG
>JACQMD010000052.1 GCA_016203755.1 Candidatus Roizmanbacteria bacterium | reverse complement strand
TTTAGTAAATTTCGAGAACATTATTAATCATTTCCTCTCCACCTTCCAATTCACTGAATAAACAGGCGCGATAGGATCGCGGGAGCTACAATATTGGCAACCACAAGGGTTGCAACTACAAAAATAGCCGATTACTAATCGGCACTACATATTAATAACAATTAAACACCTACCACTCGCGCACCCGTTCCTTCCACCACTACCACATTTTCATATCGAACTCCGCCCCAGCCGGGGAAATAGAGACCTGGCTCAACAGTCAGTACCATTCCTTCTTTCAACGTTTCAACTACGGTCGCTTTCAAATACGGCCGTTCATGGATTTGAACGCCGACCCCGTGTCCGAGGCCGTGGAGAAACTGTAACGCTACACCATTCTTTTCAAATACTCTCCACGCACTTTGATACACCTCTTTACCTGTTTTACCCAACTGAATAGTTGCCAGCGATGTTTCATATGCACGCTCAACCAGCTGCTGGATTTTGAGAAATCGATCCGTCGGGTTTCCCAGCATAAAAGTGCGTGTTATATCAGCACAATAACCCTTGTATCGGGCGCCGAAATCAAGAAGCACGATATCTCCCGATGCTATTTTTCTATTTCCGGTTTTATGATGCGGTACTGCTGAATGAGGACCGCCGGCAACAATGGGATCAAAAGAACTTCCCTCTGCTCCGTACTCATAAAGCAGCTGTTGCATACGAAATGCAATTTCCTGTTCTGTTTGACCTGCATGTAACGTCTTTTGTATTGTCTCGTAGGTTTTTACCGTAATTCTCTGCGCTTTCTCAAGAAACCGTATCTCTTCTTCTGTCTTGATAACCCGCACATCCTCAATCAAACCACTCTCCGGAACAAGCTGTATTCCCGACAACTTCTTTTGCAACCATTGATGCCTGGCAACACTCAGATGTTCTGCTTCAAATCCAATACGTGTCCAACTACTCTTCTTTATAAGCACAACTACCTCATCAAATAGTGAACTGCGACCCGTGGCAGGATGAAGTGATAAGGATTTTTTCAACTGTTGCACTTCTTCCTGATAGAGACGGGGGAATACAAGCGCCGGTGGTTTCTCAACCGAAAGGATAACGATACATTCTTCCTCATCCGGAGAGAGTCCAGTGAACCCGGTTAGATACGTGATATTGGCAGGATAGGTAACAAGAAACGCTTCGAGTTGTTTCTTTTGAAAAAGAGACGGAATAGTTTGCAACATGTAAAATTCACAAGCAGTTATGACACGCGCAGTTTATCAAGCCGGCGTTCAATACGGTTAATACGCACTTGATGATCTTCAATATCGTCTTTATAAGCGCTAATGACATCCACGTTATCCCGCATATCCTGTAATTCTTTCATATGTTTATCTTCACGATCATAGTATTCTTCCTTGGAAGGAAGATGTTTGATCTGATCTTTAAGAGATACCATGTCTTTTTGCAAAGATCCAACGTTTTTCGTAAGAGCCTGTAAGGCCTTCTTTATTGTTTTCGTCTCGCCTCGAATAATCGAAACGATCAGTTCACCCAGTTTTTTCCATTCACTTTGCGTTATCATAGTTTTTTATTTGGATCTTTGTCCCGCGGAGCGGGATCTGGCTCCGCCAGAGATCTTTTAACTTCCGTCATATTTCCCCATCGTTACGGTGAGATCTTTCTCTTCCTCATCGCGCCAGATTTTGACAGTCACCCGGTCGCCTATTTTTTTCTTGTTAATAAGCGTTGCCAGTCCGTCATCTGCTTTTATCCGCTGTCCGTCAAAGTAGGTGATAATGTCCCCCTGTTGAATGCCGGCCTTTTCCGCGGCTGACCCTTCAACTACCTCCCGAACATATGCTCCTTCCGGAACCTCGTTTAAGAGTGCGGTGTCACGGCTCAACATCGAGTAGGATACCCCTAAAAACGCGCGATCGAAACTGCCCGTTACCTTAAAATTATCAAGTGCCTCTTTTACCAGATTAATCGGCAAGGCAAATCCGATATTTTCTGCTCCCGAGGCTACTGCGGTATTCACCCCGATTACTTGTCCGGAAGAATTCAAGAGCGGTCCACCCGAATTGCCGGGATTGATTGCAGCATCAGTCTGAATAACATTATCCAGTTCTTCAGCAAATCCCTCCAGGGGAGACCCTGCAGTAATCCCCCGGCCTAAACCACTCACAATACCTTTCGTCACCGTCCCGCGAAACTCACCAAGCGGCGTCCCCATAGCTATCACCATTTGTCCCACCTTTATCTGATCAGAATTGCCAAGTTCTACTGTTTTAAGACCGCTGGCATCAATTTTGACAATCGCAACATCGTTTGCCGGATCCCGATAAATATTTTTTACTTCATATGTTTTATTGTCACTCGTTATAACGCTATACTTGACCCCGGACTGCGAAACCACATGTTTATTCGTCACAATGAGCCCGTCAGCTGAGAGAATAAATCCGGAGCCAATATCTGCTTTCTCTGTTTCTGAACTGCGTTGACGGGGTTGTTGAAAAAATCCAAACGGATCACGCGGATCAAATTCCATGACTGATCGTTGCCTCTCAACACCAACGGTAACCACTGATGGATTGACTTTCTCAACAACGTCAATAACGACCGATTCCTCATTGACTACCCGGACTGTTTCTCCGCTCGGGAGTTTTTCTATTCGTTCAACTGTTTCGCCAGTTTTTTCCCGAATCTGATTGTTGAGTGTTTGCCAGTTAAACCCGAAGTACCCGGAAGAAATACCAACTGCAAGAAGTATAACGATCAAGGCGATGAGAATAAAATTCCGCTTCATAATAATTAATGATATGTCACCAATCTGAAAAATTGCTGAAGCGATCCGAATTATCCGAATTCGCGTCCGAATGATCCTAATGAATTATTATTCGGAGCATTCGGATAGATTCGGATGACATTAGGATTATATTTCTTTTACTACCGCAATTGCCCGCTCGAGCTGTTCATCGATATCCGCTGTTTCTATATCATCCGCAATCTCAATATCCGGAAATACGCCCGTCCCGTTAATCCAGGTATCATCAGGAAGTAACCATTTGGCGGTCGTAATATGAAGCCCTGCTCCTCCGGGCAACTCCTGCCGCTCCTGTACGGATCCTTTGCCAAACGTCTTCTCCCCCACGATTCGTGCACGCCCGCGAGCTTTCAGCGCTCCCGCAACAATTTCGCTTGCTGAGGCAGAACCTTTATTCACCAATACCACCATGGGGATAGACAGGAGTCGACCACGACGATCCACGGTGTATGTCTCACGAGTGCCGTTTGCCTGCTCCTGTACGACCACCGTCCCGTCTTTGAGAAATTCAGATGACACATATACCGCTCCTTGCAGAAACCCGCCCGGGTTATTACGAAGATCCAGAATCAGTCCGTCACACGTTGTGCCACAGGTACCGACGATGGTGTCAATTTGTTGTTCCCATTCATCATTGGTGTGCGTCCCGAATTGGTAGAGTTTAAGAATTGCCACTTGATCGCGAAATTCAGTCTCAACTGAGGGTACCTGGATCGTACCACGCATGATGGAGATATCTTTTGTCTCCTGTTCTCCTTCGTGAAGAATAGTTATGACTACCGCTGTTCCTTTTTCTCCCCGAATTTTGTCAACTGCTTCGGGAACGGTCCACCCATATGTTTCTGCCCCATCTACCTTCAAAATCAAATCTCCCGCCCGTATTCCTGCCGTTTCAGCCGGCATTCCCTTAAGAGGCGCAACCACGACAATCCGTTCATCTTTCATCCCCAATTGAGCACCAATTCCTTCAAATTCGCCGTTTAAATCATCGCTCGCTTCCTTGTTTTGCTCCGGCGGCAAAAAAACCGTATACGGATCACCAAGAGACGCGGTCATCCCGCGGATGGCTCCCCACACCATCTGTTCATAGTTAATTTTACTTTTGTCGATATAATCACGCTCAAGCCGCCGCCATACGTCCCAAAACAGAGAAAAATCAACATCGCGGTCTTTTGGCACATCGGTATTCACAATGTTCTGATTATCGGGAGTACGAGGTGTCAGCTGAGGAAACGAACCATTCTTACCAACAGAATACCCGATACCCCCTCCGACAATGGTCGCGGCCAAAATAAGAAGAACAATCCGAAATGTTGCGGGTTTTATCATACACTACGCTTCATTCTATCATGCCTTATACACACGTGTGTAACAATCCCTAACCTTTCCTTCAGTTTTCATTCCAACAATATTGTCACTTTAACTCTTCCGATTAGCTCGTACCTTGCGGCGACGGCGGTAACGGTGGAGTCAGATTGGTATTTTCAGGTGTTGTTGCTCCTCCTGATTCTTGAACACCAGGCACTGCTGCCGGTGTAAATGATGAACCAGCATCCGCTGTTTGCGTTGGCGTCTCTGGCATGGTTGGCGTTGGCATTGTTGGATTAGGTTCAGCTGATTGAAATGGCGGCACTGGTGCCACCGTCTCCGTTGCAGTAAATGACTCTGTTGGAGTCGCCGCCATGGGATTTTCTACGGGTTTGATATCCTCAGCAGGCGCTATTTCTCCGGGAACTGGAGTAGCAGTTTGCTGCGGTTCTGCATTAATAAGCCGATCTAACACTTCTCTTCCAAAAACTTCTGTCAATTTCTTATGAAATGCCAGTGTCTCCTGTATAAGCTCTTCCCTTTCTTGTTCAGTTAACTGTAAAAATTCCCTCATCTCGGGTGATACTTGCTTCAGTTCAGCAGATGATCCTGTTCCGACTGAAAATGGTTTTGTTTCTTCCATATCACTTCACCTCCCCTCAAAATTTCTTCTGTCTCATTGTTAACAGATTAAACCATGCTACACTAGTGAGTGTTACAAATCAATAGTTGAAAAACGAGTGATTTTTATAGAGGTCTGACAACAAATGGAAGAAGTGCCAGGTGGCGGGCGCGCTTGACCGCATCAGCAACATGACGCTGGTGTCTGCTGCAAAGCCCGGTTCGACTCTTGGGGATTATTTTCCCCCGCTCGGAAACAAACGATGCCAATATTTCCCATTTCCGGTAGGTCGGTTCTTCTTTATGGTTACAAAACCGGCAATTGGTCGGTACTGGTCGTGGCGGTCGCTGTGTCATTCTTCTCATAGTATGAGTGCTTAAAATGGTATGTCATCGGGCGCAACATCCTCAGACATTGGTTGTGCTTCTGTATTTTTTGTTGCTGCATCGGTTGATTTTTCCTCGGCAGTTGCCGCTGCTTTCTTCGTCTTTACTGCTGCGGCAGTAGATTTATCTTCTGCTTTTTCTGCCTGTTTCGTATTATCACCTGTTAGAGCAGGTTTCTGACTTTCCCCGTCACGGCGGGAATCAAGAATGATCATGTCATCTATCACAATTTCAGTTGTTTGCCGTTGTTGTCCGTCCTGACCCGTCCACGATCGTGTTTGCAATCTTCCGGCAACATACACTTTTCTGCCTTTTCCCAGGAACTTTCCACAGATCTCGGCAAGTTTCTGCCAGGCAACGATTCGGTGAAATTCAACATCTTCCTTGCGCTCTCCACCCTCTGTTATCCATTGCCGGTTCGTTGCAACTGAAAATGTGCAAACCGCAGTTCCGCTCGGCGTATAGCGAAGTTCCGGGTCACGGGTAAGATTGCCAATCAACCGTACTTCATTCAAAGATCGTGTAGCCATACATTAGTCGCTCTTCTTATTGTGTTTTCGAATGAGTAAATATCGCAGGACTGACTCATCCACATTGACGGTTTTCTCAAGCTCTTTGAGAACCGTTGCCTCGCCTTCAATCTCGCATAAATAATACATTCCTTCTTTGTGTTTCTTGATTGGATAGGTCAGGAGACGCTTCCCCCACTTCTCTCTTGTTTTGATACGTACTCCAAGTTTATCGATGATTGCATCGGATTGCTCCTCTGTCAATTCAGGCTTGAAAATAAGTGTCAATTCATAGGTCTGCATGGGTAGTATAGTATCATAAATTGAATTGGAAGGCAATATTTGCGTATAAAGTATAACGTATCATGTATTATGTATTTTCAGTACAGAACCTTCTGGTTTATCTTCAACTTCGTATCCTTTCCTTAAGAGTTCATCTCGTACATTGTCCGCTTCTTTCCATTTCTGCTCTTTCCGCAACTGTTCACGTTTGTTAACGAGCACCTGAATTTCATCTGGAATTTTTTTGATCTTTTGATCTTTTGATCTTTTGATCTCGTGGAGTTTGAGTCCCAACACCTCATCAAAACTCATGAGTAACTCATATTTTTCTCTTGGAGAAACATCGCTTTTAATTAAATCCCAAACGACAGCCATTGCTTCAGAAGTATTTAAATCGTCCTGCAATGCATCTTGAAATTCTGTATTGAACCGATGCTCAGACAAATCTGTTCTTTTTGATTTTTGATATGTCATTTTGATTTTTGATATTTGATTTTTAATATTAAGGCGAGCATTGCGAGCCGATTCCAAACTCTCCCACGTGAAATTTAACGTCTTCCGGTAGTGCGTCAATAAATACAAATAGCGAAGATCAAGCGGAGAAAACCCGCGCTCCTCAATATCGACAACGCGATAAAAATTCCCGCGACTCTTACTCATCTTTTGCCCGTCAACCATAAGAAACGCATGATGAACCCAGAAGCGGACAAATTGTTTTCCGGTAGCTGCCTCGCTCTGTGCAATCTCGTTGGGATGGTGCACGGACAAATGATCTATACCGCCCGTGTGGATATCGATGGTAACTCCGAGGTATTTCATGCTCATTGCCGAGCATTCTATATGCCAGCCCGGAAATCCATCTCCCCACGGACTGTCCCAATGCATCATATGATCTACAAATCTGCCAACCCGTTTAAACCACAGCGCAAAATCCGCCGGATGCTTCTTATGACTCCCCTTCTCAACCTCACTGCGAACAGCCACTGCCTTTTCCGAAAGTTTTTGTCCGAATAACTGTTCGTAATTGGCAAATTTCGTAATGTCAAAATACACTGCTTCCGGCGTATCATATGCATAGCCTTTTGCAACAAGCCGCTTAATAAGTTCTATCTGTTCTGGTATGTGTTCCGTTGCCCGACACGTACTATCAGGAGGAAGATTGTTGAGTTTTTTCATATCCTGATGAAATACATCCTCGTAAAATTTCGCTACTTCCCATACTGTTTTTCCCGTTCTCTTTGCGCCTTTTTCCAGCTTGTCTTCCCCTTCGTCTGCGTCTGAAACGAGATGTCCAACATCAGTAATATTCTGCACATGTTTAACTGTATATCCTTCATAAATGAGTACCCTTTTCAGAATATCGTCCATGACATACTTCCTGCAGTTTCCAATTTGTGCGTAATCATACACTGTCGGTCCGCAGGTGTAGAGACCAACCATTGGCGGATGGAGTGGTTTGAAGGGTTCCGTGGTTTTTGTGAGTGAATTGTAAAGTCGTAGCATGATTGATTTACTGGCC
>JACQMD010000043.1 GCA_016203755.1 Candidatus Roizmanbacteria bacterium | reverse complement strand
TCTTTTGCTCTCTTTACTGCGCCGTCTTGCAGTTTCTTATACAAGATTTTGTCGCCCAAAAGCTTTCGTATTCCCTGATCCATCGATGAAACCGCGGGCATTGTCAAAAGTCCGGTTTTGTTGTCAAGCACGCAGTCTCGAAGACCGTCGACGTTGTAGGCGACTGAGGGTGTACCAACACTACCGGCTTCAATTGGCGTCAGTCCCCAGCCTTCTTTATAGGAAGGTGCTATCAAAATATGTGCACGCGCCATCAAATCAAACTTTTTTTGTTCGCTTATATATCCGAATAACTGGACATTGGGCCAAAGGCCTTGCGATTTTATCCTCTTAGTCAGCGTCGACACATAATCGGAATCTCCGCTACCTACAACCCAAAGTTTTACGTTCGGGAGAGAATTTTTAAGACGACCAACGATGTCCATTGCATCCTCAATACCTTTTGCTTTGGTTAATCTTCCAACATAAATAAGGGTCGGGTTTTGTTCTTTTCTTTTCTGACGCGCAGATGGCGGAATCGTCACACCCATAGGAAGTACCGTTATCTGATGACTCCCAACACCTTTTTTGATTAGTTCGGCTTTGGAAGATTGGGAAATCGTCAAAAATAGTACGGTTCGGTAAAGGCGAAAATAATAATTTTCGATGATTGTACCTATACTGTTGGTTGGCCAGGAGAACGCAATATCCCAAAGATCTCCGGCAACCTCGCAAATAAGCGCAACGACTGGCCTTTTAACATAGAGCACAGAAAAAAACGGTATACCGTGGATTTCGTCAATTACGACATCAAACTCCCGCCAATGCCTCTGGTACCAGAAAAATGCAGCCAGATGCACAGGCAAATGCATCGAGGTGATCTGACTTGATCCGAAACGAACGATAGTGACACCATCGACTGTATCTTTCTCCTTGCTTCCGCTGAAACGCGAAGAAAATTGTGTAACACTATGACCCCATCTCACCCATCTTTTTGCCATTTCGTGGGTGAGAATCTCCGCTCCACCGTGCTCGGGATTTTTGATATCACGCCAATTGAGGATGAGGATTCTCATTATGGCAAATTCACTCTAAAGTCCAGTTCCGGATCATACCGCCAGCGTCTTTTATTGGTGGCATCATAATAGTGCAAGATATGAAGCCTGTAAAAAACAGCCAGTGTGTCCCAGAGCATGCTCCAAATCGATTTCCAAAAATTAGCCGAGGTTATTGTCGATACGCCGCTAAAATCAAGTTCTACAGGAGCCTCAAAAATACGAGTGTATCCGAGGTGATGGGCTACCGCTAACATTTCTATGTCAAAAGCAAAGCGCTTGACCAGAAGCCTGGGCAAGACATCCTCTAAAACTTGCCTCCGAAATAATTTTAACCCTACTTGTGAGTCACGAATAGAAAGTCCAAATAATATCTTAATAAGCGTCTGATAGCCCAGAGACAGAATTTTTCGATACCAGGGGTAGTTCACTTTTGATACTGGATGACGTTTGCTGCCGATGACGATGTCTGCTCTATACCACCTAAAATGAGACAAAATCATGGAAATCCCTTCTGGTTTTATATCGTTTCCCGCATCGATGAAGGCAATGAGACTACCCCGCGCTCGCACCATGCCAAAACGAACTGCATAGCCTTTTCCCCGGTTATGCTCATACCCGACAACATGTGTGTTTTTTCCGGCTGCTTTTTTTGCATGAACCAGCGTCTCATCATCTGTTCCGTCAATAACGACGATAATCTCGTAATCGATATCTTCAAGATGCGACAGCGCCAAATCAATATTTCGTAAATCCTGCCCAATCGTCCGTTCCTGATGAAAGGCTGGCACAATAACCGATAAAAGCCTAAGATCGTGAGACATAAAGGAAATACAAACTTAGCATTACGGAGAGTATTGTCGTCACGCTAAGAGAAATAGTGATAACAGTAGTAATAGTAGTATGGTACAAAAACAACAAAACCGCCTGGGCAATAGAACCGACGAGTACCACGTATATGGGAGTCATCCTCTGGATTGAAAGAAAATAGTTAAGAAAGAGAAAAATAAGTGCGACCAGCGAGAGAAATATGCTAAAGCGTGATAAGTAGGCGGCAGCCTCAGTGTATTGACTTCCGATAAGCGTGCTCATGAGAATATCCGGTGCAAGAGAAAATACCAGAGTGACGGAGCCGGCGATAGCTACGAGAAACAGTAAGCTCTTTAAGAAAATTCCCCTGTGGCGCTCGCCTCGTGCGTGTGCTTCCGACACGAGCGGAAACATCGTGCTCGTTATCGGAGCGGTTCCAAAAAAGATAATTTTCCCCAAGACCGAAAGAGCCGCGTACAAACCGGCTTCGTAGGCGGAAAGAAAGTGCCGTACCAAAACTACATCCGTATTATAAAGAGCCGTAACGCCGACAGTCATAAGAGCTGATGGTATGGCAAATTTTCCCATAGCACCTAGAGGTAACGGATGCCATGTAGGCTTACCAAGAGCGATCTTAAGAATTCGCGTCATATACGCATAGGAAACAAACATGATGAGCACAAACGCTCCGTAAGCTCCGGCGACTCCCCAGCCAATGGATACCGCAATGATTCCCAACATTAGTTTTCCGAACGTTTCAATAGTTTGGGCAATTGTGAGAGGAACAAACTTTGCGAGTCCCTGAAGGGTTGCACGGTTAAGAAAGTTTACCAGACCAAAAAAGAGTGCGACATCCAAAAATAAAACGAGCAACCAGCTCGTAAGGTGAAGAAATTGTAAAATCGGGCCGGTGAGAAGAAGAAAAATCAATCCTCCAATACCAAGCACAACTAAAAAAATCTTTTTCAGCTGATAATAGAGCGAGGATATTTTCTCTGGTTCCCCACGGCCAACATATGTCGATACAAATTTCATGACGACTGTATTGATCGTCACAAGAGGCACATTAAGAATGTTAGAAAGTGAAATGAGACTCTGGAGCGCTCCATAATCACTCGGTACAAGCATTCTACCCATGAACAGATGGTAGAGATATGCACCAACGTTAGCGAGGTTATGCCCACCAACCATAACCGTGGTCGATTTAAGCGTTCGATCGTTTTTGAGAAATGTCAGTATTTTCCTCATACATTTAAGATAAAAAACGATATTTGAAAAGAATTACAAGCGCAATTATTCCATCGCGCCAGGTGAGTTTCTTG
>JACQMD010000042.1 GCA_016203755.1 Candidatus Roizmanbacteria bacterium | reverse complement strand
TTCAACAATTAACTGTTCATTAATATCTTCCTGTATATCCTCCCGATTTGGAAACGAAACAACCTTCCCCGCTATTCCTTGTGCTGTCAACCATGCAGGTATTGTTTTCGTTTTTTCGGCAATTGACTTTGCTATCGTCGGTATCTTTTGAGAAGTATCACGGAGACGAATTATCTCTCCTTTCTTCACCTGATACGACGGTATACTCATCGTGCAATCGTTGATTATAACATGCCCGTGTCGCACGAGTTGTCGCGCAGCAGCGCGCGTTGGGACAAAACCCAATCGATATACCACATTATCTAATCTTCTTTCCAGTCTGCGGAGCAATTCTTCCCCGGTCACTCCTGGAATTTTTGCTGCTTTCTCGTAATAACTCTTAAACTGTTTTTCCATTATACCATACATTCGCTTAACTTTCTGCTTTTCCCTTAACTGTCGTCCGTAATCAGAAAGTTTCCGGGCATATTTCTGACCATGCTGACCTGGTTTTATCTTGAGTCGTCGAAGGAGTACAGCGTGAGCTCCAGTCCCTGGAGTTTTCAGATTTAAATCTGTTCCTTCCCGACGTGCTATTTTATTTTTTGAACCTCGATAGCGAGCCATAGCTTATACTCTCCGTTTTTTCTTCGGTCGAATACCGTTATGCGGAATTGGCGTTACATCAGCAATAAGACTTAATTTCATCCCGGAATTCTTCAGAGCGCGGAGTGCTGCTTCACGGCCTGACCCTGCCCCTTTGAGATAAACCTCAAGCTCTCTTGTATCCAAGTCTTTCATCTTGGAAAGCACTGTAGTTACCGTTTTTGTTGCAGCATAGGGGGTTGCGCGACGTGCACCGGCAAAACCTGCGTTACCGGATGAACTCCAGCAAATAACATTCCCTTCCTGATCAGTAACCGTTACTGTGGTGTTATTAAACGTTGAAGTGATATAAATACGTCCTTTTTTGACAGATTTACCTGGTTGTTCGGTTTTTTTTGTATCTTTCATAGCGTATGCTTTACAGCAGATTTATTTTTTCACTTGCTGATCCGGCTGATCAGTCTTTACCCGATCTTCTTTTTTCATCGCACCGACTGTCTTTCTCTTACCGCGTTTGGTGCGTGCGTTTGAACGAGTCCGTTGTCCTCGAGCTGGTAATCCTTTACTATGTCGAGTTCCTCGATATGCACCGATGGTTTTCAGTCGTCCGATGTTTTCCGCAATGACCCGCCGTAAATCTCCTTCGACGACAAATTCCTTGTCAAGCACTTGCTGAATTCGTGCCACTTCCTCCTCCGTTAACTCTTTTACTCGTTTACCAGCTTCAACTTCTGCTTTTCGCAACACTACTTTTGCATTGTTTCTCCCGATACCAAAGAGAGAAGTCATGGCAAATTGAATAAGTTGTTGTTCTGGTAAATCAACACCTGATAGACGTATCATAATTGGCTTTTTTACCCTTGTCGTTGTTTATGACGCGGGTTTTCGCATACAATGTATATTCGCCCCCGACGCCGAACTATCTTACATTTATTACAACGTTTGGTAACTGATGCATGAACTTTCATTCGTATCTACTCCTTCTTGTACTTTTTTACGCATGATAGCGAAAAACTATCCTTCCTTTTGCCTGATCATAAGGCGTCATCTCAATACGTACGCGGTCCCCCGGCATCACACGAACATAATGCATTCGCATCTTTCCCGAAAGGTGACACAAAATAACTGTTTCTTTCAATGACTCATCCTGTGCATGAGTGACTTTGACTCGAAACATTGTGTTCGGCAGTGCCTCTTCAACAATCCCGTCAACTTCAAATGTTCCCTGATGCATGTTCTGTCAAAACAAGAACTCCGTCGCGAACCACTGCAACGGTTTTTTCGAATAATGCGGAAATTGTACCATCTTTTGTACGAATTGTCCAGCCATCAGTATCATCAATATACACTTCTGGTTTTCCCATGGTATAAATCACTTCAATTGCCAGCATCATTCCTTCACGAAGAAGCGGCGTTTTACTCACCGGCTTGCGCAAAACTCCCGGTACCTCAGGCTCCTCATGGAGTTTTGTACCAATACCATGACCAATAAGCTCATGAACAACGCTGTATCCTGCTTCTTCTATGGTCTCTTGAATAGCTCGAGAAATATGCCCGATACGATTCCCTGGTTTTACTTGTGTAATGGCATTGCTTAACGCTTTCTCACCGGTTTCTAAAAAAATATCAATCTTGTCTGGCTTTGAGTTTTGAGTTTTGAGTTTTGAGTTTTGGACCCGAAGGGTCCAGCTTGTATCAGTATGATAGCCTTTATACAATATCCCTACATCCACCCCCACCACATCTCCCTCTTTCAAGGGAGTCGATGTAGGAATACCATGCACCACGCAATCATTAACACATATACACGTAGCCCATCGATAATCACCCACCGTTTGAAACGATGGAGATCCTCCGGCTTGCTTAATCAATCGTTCTGCTAACCGATCAAGTTCGAGCGGTGTAACACCGGGCGAAATATGCGAGAGGATCTGATTAAGAATATGGGAAAGATGTTCTCCCCCTTCCTGCATCACCTTTTGTCTCTCCGTAGTAGAACTATTTACTGATTTCATCTAGTTTATTTACTATCATTGCAACAACCTCATCTATCGTAAGATCTGTCGTATCAATGATCAGTGCACCAGGAGGTGGTTGTAGTGGATCGATGGAACGGTGCATATCTTGTTGATCCCGCTTTCTCGTCTCTTGTAGCACATGAGAATAGGAAGTCTGTATACCTTTCTTTGCTAATTGTTCTTTGCGCCGTCTTGCCCGGACGGTTTGGTCCGCCGTTAAAAATATCTTCAGTTTCGCATCGGGAAGCACGCGTAATCCAATATCCCGCCCTTCCATAACGACAGATTTTTTTTTCGCAATCTCCCGTTGCTGAGCGACCAGATAGTTCCGAATAGCCGGATGTGTTGCAACAACTGATGATCCCCAACTGACTTTTGGCGTTCGAATTTCCTCGGATACATTTTCTTGATTAAGATAAATATCGCACGTTCCCGGACGTTTTTCTGATGTAGCAACGGTTAACGAATTATGCTCAAGAAGTCGCAATAATTGCTGTTCGTCGGAGAGATCGACTCCACTTCGCATACCGAGCAACGCTACTGCACGATACATAGCTCCGGTATCAACGTAGAGGAGATTCCGTTTTTTAGCAATGAGAGCCGCAATTGTTCCTTTACCAGCCGCAACAGGTCCGTCAATGGCAATTTGAATATGCTTCATTTATTTCCAAGTGCCTTGAGGATAGCTCGGTGTACTGCCTGAATAGATTGTTCTCCATTTATCTCACGGAGTAACTTCTTCCTTCTGTAATGAGTAAGTACCGGCTCTGTGTGTTCATGAAACAATTCAATTCGTTTTCGAATAGCCGCAAGTGTTTCATCGTCACGACCATGATCATTCCTATACGAGATACGCCACAAGGCTTCTTTGTCTGATATTTTAATATAAACAATATGATCGATGCCGTTTTTGAACTCTTTTGCCTGCGTCAGTGTACGCGGGAAACCATCGAGAATATAGCCATTTTTGTATTCCGGTTTTGCCAAATATTCCTCCATAATAGGGATAGTATGCCGGTCAGGGATGAGGATTCCAGCATTGAGTAGCTCCTTTACATAGCGCCCCCACTTACTTTTTTCCTTTGCCATCTCCCGAAAAATATGACCAGAAGAAAGGTAGGGAACTTTCAATTTTTTACTCAGCAAGTTCCCCTGGGTTGATTTCCCCGATCCCTGAATACCCATCAAGATAATCCTCATATTATTTCAAAAACCCTTCATAATCACGCATCATCAACTGCGATTCGAGCACTTTGACCGTCTCAAGAACAACAGAAACCACAATCAGTACTCCTGTTCCTCCCAGAAGAAACACCGAAACACCGGTTATCCCCCGAACGAGAGCTGGCATAATGGCAATGAGTCCCAAAAAAAGCGCACCGGCAAGGGTGATGCGGGTCAAAATATGATTAAGATATTGTGCCGTTGCTGTTCCTGGTCGAATGCCGGGGATAAATCCACCGTATTTTTGAATTTCACCGGCAATTTTGGTGGGGTTAAATGTAATTGCCGTGTAAAAGTAGGTAAATCCAATCACCAGCAGAAAATAAACTCCATTATAGGCAATACCATTGGGATCAAAAAGTTTCGCAATACTGGTAAAAATACCTGCAATAGTCTGGTTGGGCAGTTGCCCAAGGAAATTTGCAAGGAGGGACGGCAGCAAAACGAGCGAAACAGCAAAGATTATAGGGATGACACCAGCCTGATTGAGACGAAGCGGCAAATGCGTACTTGCTCCTCCGTAGAGTGCTTTCCCTCGAACGCGTTTGGCGTACGTTACAGGAATTCGTCGCACTGCTTCATTAACCACCACAATACCCGCAATCACTCCAACTGCCATACCAGCAAAAAGCAGATACTGCAGTATATTTTCTGAGGTAACCACAGTTTTCGCTTGGAAGACCGTGACAGGAAGTCTTCCAACAATACCGGCAAAAATCAGGAGTGAAATACCATTACCAACTCCATACTCGGAAATAAGCTCACCCAACCAGACCAACAACATCGTTCCTGCTGCCATGGTAATAATCAAAGCAGCGAGCGATAACGGAGGGAGAACAGAAATCACTCCTTGACTTTTCAGAAGCATATACATCCCAAAACTCTGCACCAGTGCCAGCGGGATAGTGAGAAAACGGGTGTACTGGTTGATTTTTTCTCTTCCCTGTTCTCCTTCTTTTGACAATTCCTCAAGCGATGGAAAAACAATGGTGAGAAGTTGCAAAATAATGGAGGCATTGATATACGGATTAAGTCCCAATGCCATGACTGAAAAATTAATTAAGGTTCCTCCTGAAAACATATCAAGAAGGGCTAAAAATTGATTCTCAGAAAAAAACGAACGGAGTCGTACGGTATCTACACCAGGCACCGGAACGTATGCAAAAAGCCGGAATACCAAGAGAATAAAGGCAGTAAAATAGATTTTACGCTTAAGCTCAGGAGTTTTCAGGATATGTGCAATTGGTGCAAGAATTGAAGGCATGCTCATTGTTTTTGGGCTGAACGAGATACCGGTTTCTTTTCTTTTTTAGGTAAGGAGTCAACAGTCTTAGATTTTTCTGTTACGACCGCTCCTCCTGCTTTTTCTATTTTCTTCTGTGCTGCACGACTGGTAGGAATAGTAATAGTCAGCGAATGAGAAATCTCTCCATCTCCCAATAGTTTTACCCCATACTGACGTGCTTCCTGCTCATTCACGATTTTAAACCTTATTAATGTAGCAATATCAACCGTTGTCTGAGGAGGAATACCCTGCAAATACTTGATGTTCACCAGTAGCGGCCTATTTCGTGATGAGCGTAATTTACCTTTGCCTCGCAACAGAGGCAAACGTTTGATAAGGGATGCGCCCATTGCAGCTCCTTCAAATAACAGGGGGACTTTATTGCGTGCCTTTTGTCCTTTTGTTCCCCGCCCTGAAGTGTGCCCGCCTTTTCCACTACCGTATCCGCGACCGACGCGTTTTTTACTCCGTTTTGTTGTTGTTGGTAAAGTAGATAAATTCATAAGTACTACAACTGCAAATTATCAAGCGAATAAGATAAAACGTTATTTATTCGTACCATTTCTCTGCATTCGTGTATTAGTGGTACGCATATGCTGTAATGCTTCAAGCGTTGCATAAATATTGGTAATTTTATTACGAGAACCCAACATTTTCGCAACAACGTCTTTGACTCCGGCAAGCTCTAACACAGTTCGGACTGCTCCTCCTGCAATAATTCCTGATCCACGTGGTGCAGGCTTGAGCAACAAATCAGCAGCGCCATATTTTATGCGTTGCTCATGCTGAAGCGTCCTTCCTTCTTTCAGAATAACAGTCAGTTGGTGTTTCCGTGCATATTGTGAACCCTTCCGGACAGCAGAAGCAACATCAACTGCTTTACCCAAACCAGCTCCGACTGACCCCTGTCTGTTACCAACCACTATCAACACGGAAAACCCAATCTTATTACCTCCGCTTGTTTTTTTTGAAACACGGTTGACTTGTATTACCCGTTCTTCAAATGATTGTTGCTCCGTATTCATCGTTCGAAAGTTTTGCATAGTTAAAATTCCAAACCTGCTTTTCGTGCTCCTTCAGCAAACGCTTTTATCCGTCCATGATACCTATAAGAGCCACGATCAAACCAAACTTTGGTGATACCTTTTGCTCGTGCTGCTTCTCCAAGCTTCTCACCCGCGGCAAATGCCCGTTCGATTCGATTTCCTTTTTTCTGTTTGATGTCTGATGCGGCAATGAGCGTTCGCCTGTCACTATCATTAATGATTTGTCCGTAAATGTACCGGTTACTTCGGAATATTGCTATACGAACTCGCTTTGCTGATTCCTTCTGTAGTTTTTTCATAGTCTCTTTATGCTGCTCCTGTTCCGCCAGCGGTTTTAACTGCTTTCCCCGGCTTTAATTTTACCATTTCTCCCTCATACCGAATACCTTTTCCTTTATAAGCATCAGGTGGTTTCACATGGCGAAGTTGAGCTGCAACTTCTCCTACCCGCTGTTTGTTGATGCCGCTTATGGTAATTTTACTCCCTTTTACCGCAAAAGATATATCCTGTGGCTTATGAATCTGAACAGGATGAGTAAATCCAAGCGTCAACGTGAGATTCTCTCCCACCAACTGCGCACGAAAACCAACACCTTTTATTTCTACTGTTTTTTGAAAACCTGCGGTTACTCCGCTGATACTATTGGCGAGTAAACTACGCACTGTCCCGTGGAGTGCTTTCACCGCTCCACCTTCACCTGTACGGATAACTTCGAGCGTATTATCTTTTTGAGCTACCGTAATTGCCTGAGGCAGCAAAACCGATTGCTCCCCTTTCGGACCACCGACACGCACGGCGTTGTTTTCAACGGTAACTGTTACTCCTTCTGGTATCGTTATTGGTCGTAATCCTACACGAGACATACGTTTCTCCTTACCACACTTTACAGATAACCTCTCCTCCCAACCCGAGTTTCCGGGCTTTACTATCTGTCAATAAACCTTGTGGTGTTGATAAAATTGCAATACCGAATCCGCTCAATACCCACGGTATATGATGCCTGTCTACATATATTCGTGCTCCAGGCTTGCTGATACGTCGTATCTGCTCGACAACCGGTTTTTTATGATCATAGCGAAGTTTTAACAGTAATGACTGTCTGGCACTACCGTGCTTGACATCTTTTCCTTTCACTATCTGGGTTTGGGCAAGATATCCCTCTGCAACAAGCATTAACGCAAGCTGCTCTTTCATAGTAGAGTATGGAACACTTACCTCATGTACTCGGGCCAGATACCCATTTTTAATTCGTGTTAAAAAATCAGCAATCGGATCGTTTACCATGATGCTTTAGTCACAC
>JACQMD010000055.1 GCA_016203755.1 Candidatus Roizmanbacteria bacterium | reverse complement strand
TAGTTTTGACTTTTGAGTTGTAACTTTTCAGCCAGAGGCTTGAGCCAAAGGCTCATCCGCCTATGGTGGAGATCCGCCTTTGGCGGAGAGTTTTGACTTTTGAGTTTTGAGTTAAGAACAACAGATGTTACTTTTTGTTGACCTTTTATTTCGATAACTACTGTATCCCAGAGCACCTTTATTTTCGGATGTTTCATCACGCGATCCTGCATAATTTTACTCGCGCGGAATGCGCCACGGCGGTGAACAATAATGACATTTGTTGCAAATTTAGTAAGCACGAGCGCTTCCTCCATGGCGCTGTCTCCTCCTCCGACAACGATGACATTTTTATTTTTATAAAAAAATGCATCGCACGGAGCACATGAGGAAACTCCGTGGCCAATCAATTGCTGTTCTCCGGGAACTCCAAGCCATACCGTATCAGCACCAGTGGCGACGATAATAGATTTTGCTTGATATGATGTTTTGTTGTTTTCATTGGGATCTTCGGATCTTTGGATCTTGGGATCTTTTGGTTGCCCAACAGACACCGTAAACGGTTGTCTGGTAAAATCAACTCCCGTTACATCTTCATCAACCATTGTTGTCCCAAACCGCTCCGCCTGTTTCCTCATCCGCATCATAAGCTCCG
Organism: Candidatus Roizmanbacteria bacterium; assembly: GCA_016203755.1. Classification (GTDB taxonomy): domain Bacteria; phylum Patescibacteriota; class Microgenomatia; family 2-01-FULL-40-14; genus JACQMD01. The sequence continues at coordinate 7,156 of JACQMD010000055.1, read as the reverse complement.
GCCCCATAATCCCTTCGGGGAATCCCGGATAATTTTCAACTTCTGTGGTCATCTGAAGTTGCCCGCCCCATATTTTCCCCGCAAGAATGAGTGTTTTAAGAGCGGCACGCGACGTGTAAATACCGGCGGTTAAGCCAGCCGGTCCGGAACCAATGATAATAACATCGTACATAGAGAGAGCCACTAGGGTTTAGCCATTAGCCACTAGTGACATAATCCATTGCATTAATCCCTAGTGGCTAAGAACTAATGGCTAGTGGCTTTTTGAACTTCTTCCATCAGCTTCTCCCTACTCTGCACGCCAATCATTTCAGCAACCGCAGTTCCTTTATGAAATAGCTTGAGTGTTGGAATACTCATTACTCCATGGTGACCGGCAATATCAGGTTCTTCATCAACATTGAGTTTAGCAATTTTCAGTTTTCCCGCCATCTCTTTTGCCAATTCTTCAAGGATAGGATTTTGCATGCGGCATGGTCCACACCACTCTGCCCAGAAATCCACGAGAACGGGAATATCCGACTTAAGAACTTCAGCATCAAAATTGTCTTTGGTAAGTACAATATCCGCCATCTTGTCACCTCCTTATGGGTAATTAGGTAAATAGGTGATTAGGTGAATGGGTAATAAAATAAGGAAGTGAATTTCCTATTTACCTATTCACCCAATTACCCAATCACCCTTTTTATTGTCTTATCTCAAACCCCTCTTCTCCTCTCACCTTCTCTTCTTGTATATCTATCTTTTCAACGCGTGACCCAAGGCTCCCACTATAACACCAGTGTACCATTTTCGCAATATGGTTTTCTTCCCCCTCAAACACTGCCTCAACCCGACCGTCAGGTAAATTGGTGACCCAACCGCGGAGTCCCAATTCATCCGCTTTTTCTTTGCAGTGTGCACGGAAAAAGACGCCCTGCACGCGGCCGGAAATAAAAAGATGGATACGTTTCATATGGTATATTGTATTATAGAATAGAAGTTATGGGTGAACGATATACCAGTCAACCTCTCAATAACCGACAATTTTCCGTAAATATACCAAAACGCCCTCAGGAGGCGGCGTGGTTTACGCGCCACCCTGTAGTCATTGACACCAACAATACAGTTCTTGACTGGCCATCAGAGAAACAACACACACGGGCGGAACATCTCTTTACTGCAATAGAACAGACATATGACGAAGCCGGCTGCCCGGTATTTCGGTGGCAGGATGAAACATTACACCCGGTCAATGACGCCGCTGCGAATTGGAGTACCTCTTCTGACCCGTCACATGCAGTCGTGCTGCATCCTGTTTTTATGGATCAGGTTCCCGACAGAGCACTTAACGTGTTACGACTGATGCATGCACCGGTGATGCAGTTATTTGCACGAATGAAAGCGCTTGAACCACTTTCGCACGCGGCCATGAGAATACTTGCCGATTCGCTTCCTGAAATGGAAGCGCTGGTAAAAGAGGTTGGACGGCCGATTGCCGAACAACTTGGTCTGAAACAAAAAATTCATCCGAATTATGTCAATACGTTCTTTATCAACACGCCGGATACCAAACTTCGACAACTTCCGTATCGAGGTAAACAGGTACTCCATCAGCTCTTCATGGCAAAATTTGGCTCGTTTAAAACAACTGTCTCTCCTGATGACCAAACATATAACAGAGCGATGCTCGGAAGTCTTGAGGGCGGCCATCCGGAACTGCCACCCGAAGAAATTGGCAGACGATTCCTTTTGTTTGGTTCAACAGAATCGGCAGGCGGTTATAACGTAGTTAAAGACAGAAAAATAGCGCCGGATGACTGGGAAAGTTCACCAACGGTAAGAGGCATACAAGCGATGGGACGATTTGCAGGAAAAAAAGGATTGTTCTCACCTCCTGTTGAAATCTCTTATTTTATCCGCAATCCGGATTTAGCACGAATAAATGCTGGTATAGCCCGTTTCTCGCGACAGGCAGAAGGTGCAATCATGGCATATGATCCGAGGTTGCAAGTGTTCGTCATGACGGCAACAGGAAGATTTGGCGCAGTGAAGACTGATCTGCAGCCTGACGATCTTCTGCCGGTTCTGCCGTCTGAAGACGGCCAAACGGTCGACGTCGTCCCTGTTGGCGATGCCACTCCTAAACCTACTTCCGTTGAAGCAGCACAGTTAACGAATCCACTCAAAGAACTTGAGGAGCAGTTCCCCCTGCTGCGCCTTTCTATTGAAAATGGTGGCTATCGAAAAAGCCCGGATGGAGATAGAGCGGTTCCTATTATTCGGGCAGCTTTTCATGTTCATAGAATGTATGAATTTAAGAACGGTTCGCCACATATTATTGAAATTCATGATGATCATCTTCCTGTGGGGTGCGGTGTAAACCTTATGAATCAAATTAGTTACAACGCGATGCACCAGGCGATGCAACACTATATTGATCAAGGCCAACAGGCGGCTCTTGCAGTGCAATATGTAGCAAACCATGGTTGCGATGTGTTCGTGTTTTGGAAAGCAAATGAAGACGGCATCATTCCGGAAGACCCGTTTCACTTTTTGAAAAAAATGGTAGAAAGTGGAGAACTCCGCTTTAGATACGAAATTCCACAGGTATAACCTTTCGTACTTTTCCGGATAAAAACACTATGTCTTCCGTTTTGAGTTTTGAGTTTTGAGTTTTGATCTTTTGAAAATCCCCATCTCCTTCAACTTCCACATAAACAGTGCGCCTTTATTTTTCGCACGTGAATCAATAACAAATGAAAGCGCTTTATCCAGAACCGCCCGCGGATGATTTTTGGCAAGACGAATGTAGAGCCCCCGATGTTTATAATCTTCGAGCTTTTCAGCAAGCTCTACCCCATACGCCTGAAAATCGCGGGAGATATATTTGTCCTCAACAGGATTAAAATCTTTTAAGATATCCTGGATAGATTTCATACGTTACCGTATACCCCTACTCTGTTTGTACGTATAATATGATCTCTTTTATACTCTATCTATGCATGCATTACAAGAGACCCTCACAACAAAACAACAGTGCGAATGCATGAGCAATGAACAGTTCTTCAACAAACTTATTCATGATATAACGCATGCACAATCTCATGTTTTTTTATCAACGTTTTCCTGGGATTCAGGCATACTGTCTGAAACTATTATCAAAGCTATCGCAGATCTTCGCAATCGTCGACCGCAGCTTCCTGTCTCTGTCTCCATCAATCGATGGTATCCTCATTTAAAACAACACGACTGGACGCCATTTCCCTGGCGTGCCGAAGTCGACGCAGCATATCGTCAATTTCAATACGAAATGCACACATTACAAAATGACCTCGGTGTTGCAATACAGTGGCCGATACTCAATCATGAAAAGTGTTATGTCGTTGACGATACTATGTATATTACTGATGCAAACATTGGGGATCAACATAATACCGGCCAGCCTATATTGGAAAATCACGACCATGCATGGCCAGGCTTGACCATAAAAATTCATAATGCAGTTACCGTAGATACATATTTAAACGGCTCCTCTCGTTTGAGCATGCTAACAGGAGCTGAAATCATCAAACAGAAAGCTTTCGGTCCACGACATATATATAAATCCCTTCAGGAATCATTAGCGTTGCCTGATTGCGATTCGATAATTCTTATCTCTCCCTATCCAGGAGGTGCATACTTCCAACTGCTTGCTGAAGCTTCGTATAGCGGGATCAGGACATCACTCATTCAACCTTCTCCTGACGCACGAAACAGAAGACCATTAAGCGAACATGTCTCTCGATTCCAAATCAATGATCCACATATTGAAATGCTCAGTGCAGGTGTAGCAATAGGATTTTCCCCTACCATGTTTCATGGTAAAGTGGTTATTGTAGGAAACAAGCAAGGTGATGAGGAATTATTCATTGGTTCTGACAACTTCGATTCAAACATGAGGTTCCATGAAGTCGCTTGTAAAACGAAAGACCAAACGATAATTGCACAAGCTCACCAGTTGTTTATTGACCCGCTCATGCAACATGCGCTTCCATTTGAAGATTACTATGGCTGAGTACAACCATTTAACCATATAGCCATTGAGACGACTACACAAAGAACAATAATCTTCATCGCGCCCGATAAGCTCCTAGTAACCGTACCACTTCTTCTTCCTCTACCTGCTCAAACTCCCGGTAAAATTGTCCGACAGATGCAAAAGCATATGATTCTTCCAGCACAACATATACATCTACCTGACCCAGAAGCACCTCCATAACATCGGGGTGAATTACCGGAACTGCAAGTACGATCTTGTCTACATTTCTTCGCCGTAAATACGCAATTGCACACAAAACAGTTGCACCGGTTGCAATACCGTCATCCACCAGAAGTACCGTCTTTCCTTTGAGCCGAACAGGTGATGACTGGAATTTCTCCTGATATTCCTGTTGTTGAAAACGTGCAATACCTGCCTGTTTTGCCAGTTCCTTCTTTGACAGACCAAGATTACGAATAACATCCTTGTTGTAATAGACCGTACCTGCAGGTCCAATGGCACCAATTGCCAGCTCTGATTGATGCGGCGCCGGGATTTTTTTGACGACAACTGCGGCAAGCGGAAGATTGAGCTTCTCTGCAACAGCTGCGGCAGTCACTACTCCTCCACGGGGAATACCCAACACGATACTATTGGTGTTGGCATGCTGTTTCAGTGGTGGGGCAAGAAGCAGTCCTGCTTCTGCACGGTTTTTGAACATGGTCTAAAATAACCCCATCTGCTCGGTGTCTTTTTTAACTGCCTCATCCTTCTCGTCCTTCCACACTTTTACGACGCCAAATACCCCGTCGTATCCGGGGTCGATAAAGATATCACCGGCGCGTACTTTTTTGATTGACTGCGCTGTTCGTGCAGACGTTAGTTGCTCTATTGCTGAAATATCCGCCTTCAACAATACATTAAATTCTCCGTCAAACGCAGTAATAAGCTTTTCATACTCAGCTATAACATTTTGACTACTCACACCACTATTGAGCGCCTCCGAGAGTATTTCCAGAAGTGGGACAATATTGACAAACGGCGGGCGTTTTTTCTGCGGATGAAATACCCATCGTACCCCATGTTCATCATGGGTAATAACCGGAGTAACCGTTCTTTGCGACAACTCCTGAACCCGGTGCATCACGCCAACAGTGAGTGGCCGTCCGCACACATGACAAATAACTCCTTGCTGCTTTGTTTCTTCCGGAGTTTGTCGCACGTTACAATTGCGGTGACCGGTGTAGTGATACTTTCCTTCCTCCGGATAAAACTCAAAGGTGCATGCTATTTTATTCTTTTGTTCCGCTTTATACTTGATACTAGATACTTGATACGACATGATCGCTTCCCGTATCGCTCCATAACTCAACTCTTGCAATTCAAACACTGTCGCTTCGCGTCCTAATTTCGGGCCGGAGTGTGCATCGGAAAAGGAAACGATTGATCGATGGTCAAGATCCGGTATCTCCCAGTTCATGACCGGATCAGAGTTACCACACCAGACGGGAATTCCATTTCTTCTAATATAGAGAACGTGATTAGGAACAGTCACACAATAAACTGGCCCCGTAAAGTTAACCCATGTCTCGATATAACTGCGTTTCTTTACAGTAGAAGGGAGCACCGTATGGAGATTTTTCCTTATAAAATAAATTATCCATGAATCCTTACTTTGCTTATAACCCTTGGATTTCGCTTTAGACAAAGAAAGAATTGGTGTGCCTTTTCGGTTTCCTAGTTTATAGTAGGCAGAAATGCCCATCTTTAAAGCTATCTCCTGTAAATCATCTCGTAATCTTATAGAAATGGTTGTTGCTGAAAGCCCTTTATTTGTTCTTCCATACCTATGTCCATCTCCGGCAATATAATAGTTAAAAAATATTTCTAATAGTTCTTTCGATAACGATTTTGTTTCTGGAGGAATAAATTTTTCAGAAGATTTGCCGAATTGCTTCAAATAGTGAAAAAGCTGGTAGTCCCGTACGCGAATAGTATGATTTGTTTTGTTATCCCAATACACACGGTAACCAAAACTTTCAAGTACCTCCTTCATTTCTGTCAGTAGATTGTCATCCTGATTGGCTAAACACACCGCATATGCGCCATTCTTTCCTTCGTTAGTCCACCCTTCTGCTATCCAAAGACCAAAGAACTTTAACCAGGGTTTCATGGCAAGTTTCTTTTCTTTTTTGCTCCGGAGACCGGAGTAATATCTACTTCCATGTCTAATCTCTGCAGCAGGTAAAATGAAATAGTCGTCATTTTTCCCTTCCCAAACTCCACTCTTCTTAAATCGTTTCGATTTGTTAAATAAAAATTCTGCTTCTTTCAAATAAAACTGCGGTTCCTTTCTGAAATCACAAGGACTATAGAGAAGCTTATGATTAGGCGTAACCATCAAATCAACCCGTTTAGTTTTTAACAGGTACATTTTTCCTTTGTATTGATAGGTATGAATCTTTGTAGGCTTTTGATACTCAATCTCACTTGTATTTTTGTTTAATGTACAAATCTTATCATCGTAGGTAACTTCATTGAATTTTTTCCAGCCGTCTCGGGTCAATACTTCTGTCTTTTCATCATAACAGGATAATCCTGTCTCAACAGCATAGATATACTTTGCATAGTCTCCAAAACACTCCTCAACCGAATCAAATCCCGACTTTGATCCGTAGAGGGCAAACCACGGCGTCCAGGCGTGAGCAGGAATGATAAGACACGTCTCGTCAATTGAGAAAACCAGTTCAGCTATTTCTTTTGACGTCAACCCTACGATGGGCCTGCCATCTGATCCGAGATTGCACCCGCGCTTAATGAGGGCGGCAATAATGCTGTCAGCAACCGCAATTGTGGGTGCCCATACCAGATTGTGTACCCGCCGCTGTTTCCCACCCTGCGTGTAGATGGAGGAAATTTCCGTTGCCAACAAAAATTCCGGTTCTTTTGGATTTTCTAATTTTGAGTTTTGAGTTTTGAGTTTTGTTTCCAATACAGGTTTCAGTTGCAATGTACCGCGGCCAGTTTCAACCAACTTCTCCTTTATCTCTCTAATCCAAAGCGGATGTGTCCAATCTCCCGTTGCAATCAGTCCGATTCCTTTTTTGAGTGCCCACGAATAGATCCCGTCAATGGTCATCTTGTCTGAAACTGCCC
>JACQMD010000039.1 GCA_016203755.1 Candidatus Roizmanbacteria bacterium | reverse complement strand
TCTGATATAGATACTTTTTGCTCCTTGATCGTGGAGTTTTAGAATGATAGAATGATTTACTGGTATGGTATTGAATGCAATTTTTGGTCTGTTTTCCCAGGATCTTGCAATTGATTTAGGAACGGCAAATACGCTCGTTCTCGTACTCGGGAAAGGTATTGTGGTACGTGAACCATCCGTCGTTGCACGGCACAGAAAAACCAAGCGGATACTTGCCGTTGGAAGTGAGGCAAAGCGCATGCTGGGTAAAACACCCGTAACGATTGAGGCGTTCCGGCCGCTTCGAAACGGGGTCATCTCCGATTTTGACGCGGCGTACGCGATGCTGGAGTATTACATCAAAGAAACCCACCAACAAGCTCATCCCAATCCACTGCATCCGCGTACATGGTTTGCAAAATTTCCACGGCCGCGGGTAATAGTGGGGATTCCTTCTGGAGTTACGGAGGTTGAACGCCGGGCGGTATGGGAGGCGTCGCTGGAGGCTGGAGCCCGGGAGGCGTACCTCATTGAAGAACCGATGGCGGCAGCCTCCGGAGTCGGGTTGCCGGTTGAGGCGTCCACCGGTTCAATGATTGTAGACATCGGAGGCGGAACAACGGAGATGGCAGTCATTTCATTGGGAGGGATTGTCGTGAACAGGTCAGTACGAATTGCCGGAGATGAGATGGATGAGACTATTATCAAACATGTCCGTCTTCGCCACTCGTTATTAATTGGCAATCCAACTGCTGAGGAAGTTAAACTTACCATCGGTACCGCCTATCCGGTTGGGAAAGAAACAGCAACCGTGATTCGTGGAAGAAGTTTGGAGACGGGGCTTCCGCGGTCGGTGAAAGTATCAACCGGTGAAATTCGGGAGGCTTTAGCATTAGTAACAAATCAAATAATTGAACACATAAAAGAGCTAATTGAGGATATCCCTCCTGAGCTGGTTGGCGATATCATGGAAAATGGTATTCACCTGGCAGGAGGCGGATCACTGCTTGTTGGAATTGATAAGATGATTGCGGAGCAGACAAAGATGCCGGTCGTTCAGACAAAAGATCCGCAAACTGCAGTGGTTCGGGGAGCGGCGAAAGTATTGCAAAACAAAAAGCTTCTTGAGAAGGTAAAAATTACCGGAGGGTTAAACTGATTACTGATTAACGACTGTATGGAGTGATCTAAATGCAGAGACAACGGATACAACTAACACAATTATTTTTGTTATGGTCTGCCATTTCTCTGGTATTGTTACTGGGAGATACGTACCATATAGTGGACGGAGTGCGTTCGTTCGTTGAAGAGAAAATAGTAGCGCTACGAATGATAGCGGAGAAACCTGAAGGAGAAGGACTTCTTGCCGCGAAGGTACTCTCTCTTGAGCAGGAGCGTAATAACCTTCAGGAGGAGAATCAACAGTTACGTAAACAGTTGCAGGCACCGTTGCCTGCTTCCTTTGCGTTTATACCTGCCCGGGTGATAGCGATTGAAGAAAAAAGCAATGACAAAGTTATGCGCATTGCCGCAGGAAGTAAGCAGGGGGTAGCAACCGGTATGCCGGTTGTTCGAGAGAATATTCTCATCGGAAGTGTCATTGCGGTTACGCCCTACATAGGAACAGTGCGACTTCTGGGTAGTCCGCAGAGTAAAGTTGCGGTGAGTACCAAAATCGGCGCACAAGGATTGGTCGTCGGAAGTGATAACGTAAACGCAAGTTCTACTGCCATGATAGATCGAGTACTCCATACAACGCTGCTTACTCCGGGTGATTTGATTGTCACCAGTGGCGAAGATCAATTACCGGCAGATTTACTGGTAGGGAAGGTGGAGCATGTGATTAAAGAAGCACGCGAACCTTTTCAGAAAGCAGAAATCTCGCTGTTGGTGAAGCCCGAAGAACTCAGCAGGATCTTTATTATTAAGGAAGAGTGATTATGCTACTTATTGGTATCGTACTTATTTTTGTTGTAACCACGACTCCCGTAACCAGTTTAGCCGGAGCATTTCTCGCAGGATTGATGGTTGATCTCTGGAGGGGTAACGTGTTGGGTGGCAGTAGCATCATATATCTTGTTATTGCGTACGCAGTTCATTTATATAAGCGTAAATTTGATGCTACAAGTCTATGGTTTTTAACCCCATTTTTACTGATGGTGATAACACTGCTATCGCTGGTTTCAGGCGGGCGACTGGTTTCTCTGCCTGCTCTCTTTGAATACATAATGCTTCAGAAATGGATCGTGTTGCTATTAGGAGGATTTTGGCTATGGAAGCGCATATCCGGAGAAAAAAGATTATCCGTTTAGGGTCAGGTTTCGGGGAATCAATTGCCGCAAATCGCAATGCGTATTTTTCAAAACCATCAGCTGATACGCCCCGTACTTCGTACGGATGGTTTATTTCTCTTGCAGCATGTTGTTGTTTCTTTGTATTGTTGATGGGGAGGCTTTTTTATTTAACCATCGTAAACGGAGCATATTATCGGGATCTCGGAGAAAACAACAGAATACATGAGGAGCGTATAGCTCCAATCCGCGGGGTAATCTATAGTCGGGACGGGGAAGTACTGGCTTCAAACCGGCCGGTATCTAAACGTTGTATGAGTACGGATGAGTGCCGGTTAATTTCCCATGAGGAAGCTCTTGAGTATGAAGCCCGTGGTGAAAAGGTCACGGTGCAGCTTGGGAGAACGTATCCAAAGAAAGAATCAGTAGCACACGCAGTCGGGTATGTCGGTGAAATTACCGAAGAACAATTACCGGTGAAGAATGAAGAAATTCGTTCAGACTATCACCTTCCGTCCGAAGAATTTTGTCAGTTTTGTTATGAAATGGGTGATTATACCGGGATAAGCGGGGTTGAGGAAACATTTGAGTCGATACTGCGAGGAACACCGGGTAAGCGACTTGTTGAAGTCGATTCGTTTGGGAAGGAATTACAGGAGCTGGCAAAGGTTGATGCTATCCCGGGGAAAAATGTCTATGTGTCAATACATGCTCAGTTGCAGGAGCAGGCAACCTTAGTGCTTGAACGAGTACGTCATTCACCAGGATACAACGGACTCGGTGCTGCAGTTATTGCAACCGACCCGAAAAGCGGAGAAGTACTGCTTCTGTATTCAAGCCCCTCGTACGACTCCAATCTATTTGTCAATGAGGAACTGGACAGTTCACTTCTTACCTCTCTCCTTACCGATCCACAACAACCATTGTTTAACCGGGCCATTAGCGGATTATATCCACCCGGTTCTACGTTTAAAATAGTTCCCGCAGTTGCCGCGCTTGAGGAAGGGAACGTACAGGCAGATACTATTATTGAAGATACGGGAATTATTAGCATTGGATCATTTAGTTTTTCAAACTGGTATTACACGCAGTATGGCAGGACAGAGGGAGCAGTTGATATCGTGAAAGCAATTTCGCGTTCTAACGATATTTTCTTTTATAAACTTGGAGAATGGACAGGAGTTACCAAAATTGAAGAGTGGGCAAAGAAGTTTGGCTTAACAGAACCTATCGATATCGGAATATCCGGAAGTGTGCCCGGATCAGTCCGAAGAAAAAGGGACTGGTATCTGGGTGATACCTACCATTTGGCTATCGGACAGGGAGATTTACTCGCAACACCGCTTCATGTAAACACATGGACTCAAATCATTGCGGATGACGGTATGTATTGTCAACCAACAATCCTCAAGAGGGATCCTCCTTCACAGGGTGATAGTTACTTACCTGCTACTTTTTCATCATGTAAGCCTATTGGTTTGAAACCAGAAACACTGCATCTTGTACAGGAAGGGATGCGGCAATCGTGTTCCTCAGGCGGAACGGCATGGCCGCTCTTTGATTTTGGTATTCCGGTAGCCACCGATTCTGCTGACCGAGTTGCTTATCCGGTTGATGGTAAGAACTATATTCAGGAACCGGGAAAAATTCGAATCCCGGTTGCGTGTAAAACAGGCACTGCTGAGTTTGGATCACCGGAGGAGAAACGAACACATGCATGGCTTACCGCATTTGCTCCCATTGACGATCCGGAAATAGTAGTGACAGTGCTCATTGAAGGAGGAGGGGAGGGTTCCTCTGTTGCCGGTCCGGTAGTAAAAGAGATACTGGAAGAGTGGTTTGGGAAGGGACGGGAATAAGTTCAATTATGCTGTAGGTAAAGGAGTATTATTTTAAATAAAATCCTGGATTAAAATCCGCTTAGCGATACAGAAGTTTTTTATTTTTCTTTCTGCACGAATAAGTAGTTGCCCGATACGAGCAGTCGATATCCCGAGTTCGCATGCAACATCTTTATAAGTTTTTCCTTCTACTTTGACTGCCCACAAAATGATTTGTTGCCGTTCATCTAATTCGTTCAAGAGTCGAGAGATTAATTCAACACGTTGTTCCTGAAGCACTTTCCTATCGGTTTCTTCATATCCTACACTACCGTTATCGTCAGGTACCTGTTCGATAAGTGGTATATCGGCGGTACCAGTTGTTTCCGACTCTTTCAGATAAACGACATTTGTAAGACTTACCATCATCTCTTGTGCCTTCCGTTTCACGGTTCGGGGAAAATTTGATGGTTTCAGTGTTTGAGCCAGATCATACAATATGTTGACAGCTTCTTCTTCGGTTGCAGGCTTTGCCTCAAGCGTTTTTATGAGTACAGTCATGAGAATGGTTTGTGTCATTGAAGGCTCTGTCGCTCCAATTTGCCACAGTATATCTTCAACGCGCGAAAATAGGGAATACAGCTCATTTTGTTGAGGTGGGATAGGATTAGTATCTAACTGACCTGCAGAATTATTTATCGTTCCTCGAATGGTCGGTATTGCAAAGCTTGAGAAGGTACTTCGATTATCGTCTGTTTCTTGAAAATGTGGATCCCAACGATAGGCAGCCAGTAACAATCCGATATATCCTTCCTGGGCCAAATCTTCCAAATCTTCCTTTGTATAGTACTGTGATTCGGATCTTCCGTGTATGGGTAAACAGTCATTGATGAGTCCAAGATTGCCAAGCGATAGGGTGACGGCACATTCATGTAATTCTGCCTGTGCAGCAGCAAGTTCGGCAGATGCTGATCCCGGATTTCTGAGAAATGCGCCAATAGTTCCGTACTCTTGTTCAATAAGCGTCAGTGTGCGGTTACGGGCATCAGTGATTCGAGTTCCCCAAGAAACGTTTTGTACAGAGGTGAATCGTTCATAGCTTCTTCCGGCTCCTATTCGATCAAGTGGTATTCCGGAATAGGCAGTGGATAGTTTCTCCCAGTCAGGATCAACAAACGAGGGATGGAAACCATCTGTTTGTATGGCTGTTTGGCCTCCAACTTTCCTTGGATTGATTGGATATAGCTTCGATCGTTCAGACATAGCTTACTGCTATTAACAATCCTATAGTATACAACGGGGAGATTATTTTTTCAATGAATGGATGCAAAACTTGTGCAAATATCCTATAATACACATCTATGCAAATTCCGGAACGCAAAGGTTCAGAACAGTTATCACCATGGCCATTTTGGTCTGCTGTTGTAGATAAATCATTTCTATTAGCATGGCGTGAGTTGACTGCTGCACTGGCTCAACCCGACTTTCTTGAGTTGGAGCTTGATCAAGGTTTTGATCAGGAAGAAACTTTTTCATCAAGAACCAGAGATATAACTGCATATACGGTACGCGCTATTCCGCAAGCCCGTAAAATATTGAGTCAATTTTTTACCGAACCAGTTACAGATCAGGAACTTATAAAACCCGGGTATCAACGAAACGATACGTATCGACCTGTTATTGGTCAGTTTAACAAGGATAAAGTAAGGGTTGAAGTATCTCCAATGACCGTTGATCGAATTGCTGTCTGGTCAATCATTGATCCGGCAGGTCCGATACTTCCCTCTCAAGAACAATTAGCAAGAGTGCAAATCAGAATGAATTTGAGCAGAGTAACACCGTCAATACAGGAAGAACTGTTAGGTATTTGGACAGGATTGCAGGAAGGAAAACATACGGTTATGAAGAGGCTTTCGGCAGACGTTGCATTTAAACGAATCGAGTTCATAGAACGTGCGTTTCAATCCTTATCAAATATACAATTAAACAGATTGCAATTTACCATGCAAACGGGATGGTACAACGACGGAAAGATTGAAGATCAACCAATAGGGGTGCATACAACTCCGCTTCTTGGATTCACGCTTTCCCATTACGTCGATAATCGGGTGATAGTGAGTGTATCAAATAAAATTCTTGCAGGGTTAGACTTCCATCGAGACTTACAATTGGTCGTTCCCGATGAGAATAAATTAGACGAACTTGATAGCATGATTTCAACTTTATTTGAGGCCATACATAGGAAAGGCAGATATAAAGGATCTGAATAATCACGATCTGCAACTACCCTTCTCATTTTTTCCCATCTCTGTTACAATCGTAGCTTATGAGCAAAACAGTCATTATTGTCGAGTCGCCGACGAAAGCACGGACGCTATCCCGATTCCTCGGAAACAATTATGCAATCGAAGCCTCGATGGGACACATCCGTGATTTGCCGGAGAAAAAACTTGGTGTTGATATAGAAAAAAACTTTCACCCAACGTATGAAATTTCCAAGAAGAAAAAAGATGTTGTTGCACGTTTACGAAAACTCGTTGCGCCAAATGGTGAAGTACCGCAAGTGATTCTTGCCACTGATCCCGATCGGGAAGGGGAAGCAATTGCATGGCACGTTGCTTGGGTATTGGGTAAATGGGTAAATGGGAAAATGGGTAAAAAGGAAAAACCCCCAATCACCCGATCACCCAATCACCCGATAACCCGTATCGTTTTCCATCAAATTACCAAAGCCGCCATTGAGGAATCGATGAAACATCCTCGTACCATCGATATGCATCTTGTTGATGCGCAGCAGGGAAGACGGGTCCTGGATCGGCTTATGGGATACAAGCTCTCGCCGCTTCTTTGGACTAAAACCGGGAAAAACTGGTTGTCCGCGGGACGCGTTCAATCAGTTGCCGTACGCATTATCGTGGAACGGGAGCGCGAGATACAGGCATTTGTGGCAGAGGAGTACTGGATCATTAGTGCTCAATTAAAAAGTAAAAATGAAAAAGGAAAAACCGGAGATTTCATTGCAGAACTGGTGAAGATTGGAGACAATAAGCCGGAAGTTAAAAATAAAGAACAGGCAGACGTAATCCTTGCCGAACTTGAAAAAGCAAACTATCAGGTTTTATCAGTAAAAATTTCTCAGCAAAGTCGTCATCCGTACGGGCCGTTTATCACTTCAACATTGCAGCGGACAGCAGCGACTGTTTTTGGCTGGTCAGCACGAAAAACCATGACGGTTGCACAAAACCTGTATGAAGAAGGAAAAATTACGTATCATCGAACCGACTCGGTTCATCTTTCTCCTGAAGGACTCGCGATGGGACGGGAATATATTAAAAAAGAATTCGGTGCCAAATATGTACCGGAGAAACCAAACGTTTACAAAACGAGTGCAAAAGTAGCACAGGAAGCACATGAAGCAATACGCCCAACTGCGTTGGCCAAGATCCAAATGGAAAATTCATTGGGGAGGGATCACGACAAGCTACTTGATTTGATTACCAGACGGTTTCTCGCTTCCCAAATGAGCGATCAGGTGGTGGAGAGAACTACCGTCGAAGTAACAGCAACCAGCAACCGGCAACCAGTGACCAGACACTATCTCTTTCGAGCAAGCGGTGAACGCGAAGTGTTTGACGGCTGGAGAAGGCTCTTTCCGATAAAACAGGAAACTCCAGTATTACCCCAACTGACAGATGGCGATCCGCTGGATCTTTTAACGTTATTACCCGAGCAAAAATTTACCCAGCCACCTGCCCGGTACAACGAAGCATCACTGATTAAAGCACTTGAGGAACAGGGAATTGGCCGTCCATCAACCTATGCTCCGACTATTCACACCATTCAATTGCGTCAGTATGTGGAGAAAAACGAATCGCGCGCATTTATCCCGACCGATTTGGGTACTGCAGTCAATGATTTTCTCGTCAAACGATTTGGGGATATTGTAAACGTTTCGTTTACTGCAAAAATGGAAGATGAGCTGGATGATATTGCCAATGGGAAGGTCTCCTGGCAAAGTGTTATTGCAGATTTTTGGGGGCCGTTTGAAAAAGAGCTGACAAAAACGAGACAAACGGTTGAGAAAATCGAAATCCCGCAAAAAGAAACAGGAGAAAAATGTCCGGAGTGTGGTAGTCCTCTCGTTGAGCGTACCGGAAAATTCGGCAAATTTATTGCATGTAGCGGATTTCCCAAGTGTACATTTACGAAACCTCTTGTACAAACCATTGATGTTAAATGTCCCAATTGCGGAGGGGATATTGTTATTAAACGAACAAAACGCGGACGCAAATTCTTCGGCTGCAGCAATTATCCAAATTGTACATTTGCGTCGTGGAATAAGCCAGGGGAGAAGGTTGATAGATCAACAGATCAAAAGATCAATACATCAAATAATCAAATCATCAATTAAACAAGAGATGATAATTCATCACAAAAGTAAGTACGATTCTGTATTTGTTGATTTGATGAATTGTTTTATTGATTAATTGATTTCTTGATTACTTGTTCTCTTGTTCCTCTCCCTTTTTTCCTGCTATACTGATTTTTATGCGGACTGTGTTTGTATTCTTTATTCTGAATTTGTTGTTTGTATTTCCCGTCTATGCTCAGGATAGTTCAGGTGGCTACTCAATGAGCTACTATTGTAGTAATGATTTTCTTCAAAAGCTTTTTAATCTTTCGTGTGAAGGTGTTGATACCAGTGTACCTGCAGAAGAAACGCCGCAAGATCCGAATCGATCGATTCAACTGCGTTTTTTTACGCCGCCTCTTCCGACAAATACGCCAACACCGACGACGCAGCCCGTACAAACAAATCAAAATTTCCAGAATGCCGTATTCCAAAATGCTGTCACCAGTCAGGTAGACTGGGTATACAATGGTCAGGGGCGGTGCTGGGCTGCATGGGCGCAAAACAGTTGTTCACTTATTCCTCAAGAAGGTGGAGGCGACGCAGGGCTTCGGGATCTTGATGGAAATGGAGGACATGATATTCTTTGTTCAAAGGGTACGGGGACAGCGCAAATGACGACGATTCAAAATGTCTCATCGAAATCATTTACCATTGCATGTGAACGTTATGCATGTACGAGTTGTAAATCAGCCGATGGAACTGTGGCGCAATGCGATGGGACAATTGACCCACTCTCAACAAGAATAAGCGAAGACTTTACGATTACTCCGGGATGTGTGGCGACGTGTACAATAAATGGAGCGTATGGATCATGTCTTTCCAATGTTCAGCAAGCAGTACCTTCACCGAAACAGCCAACCACTCTACCAACGCAAAAACCTGCGCCATCGAGTACACCGTTTCCACCGTTTGTACCCCAGGCAGGTGGTGCCAGCTCCGTTCGGCAGCTCAATAAAGAAGTGGGTGCATTTTATAAAATGCCCTGGCAAGTCCTCGAAGCAATTCTGAAAATTGAAGGTAGTCATGTGTTTACGTTGTCCGAGAAAGAGGTAATTCGATATCAGCAGCCCGGCGTAAAAGTACCGACGAACTGTACGCCCAATATTTGTTCTGCAGCAGGACCCGTCCAATTTACCACCGGACGTGATAATCGCGGATCGACCCGTTGTAGTGGATGCGGACTCAGTTCGTGTCCAGCAACATGGAATGCATACAGAAATGCAGTATTAGAAGCAGTCTCAGACGGAAGAACACCCAATGTATGCAATCTTAAAGATTCGGTGTACGCTGCAGGAAAGATGCTCAAGAAAAACAGCGGTACATCATCTAGTAAGGCTGATTGGACATATAATGAAGTGTGGAAAGCAGCAAAGAGTTATTATGGAAGTTGTCAATCATGTAGCGGTTCCATGCCCGGAACAGGTGCAGCACTGGCATGCAACAGACTCGGCATGACATACTGTGATTATGTGTGGAATTTTTATCGAAAGAATCCATAATATATACATACTATGTATAAAAAAATATTCATCGGGATACTAACAATCAGTATGCTGGTAGTCGGCGGAATCGGTTTGTTGCGATTGAATAACAATTCATCTGCACCATTTTCTGTTCGACCAACCCCCCTTGTTAATACTATTGGTGTTGTGTCGTATGTACCACCAAATGGAAGTATAGATGTCTCAGTTCATGAAATAATCACTGCTACTGTATCAGAGCCACTTACTCGTATAGATATTGACGTAACAAATCAACAGGATACTGAAGTTTCAATATCTGTTGAAGGAAACACGGTATTTATTGCACCAAAGACTCAATGGTCATATGGTACTTCGTATCAGTTCGAGCTTGTTGATACGGTAACAAATACTCCGCTTGGCAGCTATCGTTTTACGACAGTCGGAGAGGTACAGCAAGAGATTTCTGGCAAATTGACCAAGGGAGAACTGTTACAACAAAACCCTGCCCAATATCTTGCGGAACAGACGCCCTTTGGAGAACCGACATTTTCTGTGGTATCTGATTATGATACAGAGCAAAACTCATTTATTTTTTTAGTTGAAACAGCGTTTGGCGTCCCTCGATCAACAGGTATTTCGAATTTTAGAACGTGGGTTGTTTCTCAAGGATTGACCAGTCAGCAGTTGGATGGATTATCTGTCGAATACTTCGAGGCGGAGCGATAAAGCGGAAGAATTGCTTCTTTATTAAAAACATTGCATACTTATGGAGTATGCAGTTACTATTCCTCCTGCTCGTTTTGGAACTGTTGTTTATCGTTCCCGCCTCAGCTCAAGAGATTCCAGTTTCAAATGGAGAAGACTCTCCAAATTCAATTAAATTTGAGATGTATCATCCGCCTACGCCGACTGTTACGCCAACACGGACTCCAACGCCAACTCAATCTCAATCTCCTGTATTACCAACCTACCCGCCCGGTACTCCCGACATGGCATTTGCAGCGCTCTATGGAAGGCCTCGCGGGTGGGGAACGCTTGCCCGGGCAACAACGCCTGAGAAAGCAATTGAAATAACTAAAACATATGCAACTCGTGTAGCGGCAATTCGAGGAGGGAAGCCAACAGTTGGATTGGTAAACCTTAATATTTCATCCTACCCGAAAAATGCCAGTGCACGTTTGTGCGTCACTGCTCATATGAACCGTGACTATATTATCCGTCTTATTCAGCTTGCCAAAGCAAACGGCATGTATGTCATGCTTGATGTACAAACAGGACCATGTAATCCGACAACTGCGATGCAACAGGTCATTGACGCATTTTTAATTGCCGATAACGTGTTTTTTGATATCGATCTTGAATGGATTGAATATCAAGGAGCGGGTTCTCTATCAGCCGGAACAATACAAGAAATTACCCGTTATTACAATACCAAGCGCGTTCAAAAAGGATATGCAACTCAAGGATATGTAGGATTCTATATATTTCAGTTTCATCGCATTACGAATGCGGCGCAGTTACAAGGGGATCAGCGGGGGAGCATTATTGCGTTATTCGATGGATGGGGAGCATGTGCAGCAAAAGCGGTCGGTACGCGTCGTATGCTGTCATTGTACGGTAAACCCTATGCCGGTATGGAATTTCAAACAAAATTTGGCGGGAGCTATGACAGTTGCAGTGCGCAGAATTACTTTAGCTTATTTCCCGATTTTACGATGTTTCTAGCGCAATAATTATGTTCGAAAAGCTTATACAATTGAAAGATAACAAGTGGGTAATACGAGGTAGTATCGGTATGGTTATGGTTCTTGTGGGGATATTGTATATAATAAGTTTTGATAGTGCTGCTCCGCAATCAACTGTTTCTCCCATTACGCCAATACCCACTCCAACTACTATCCCTGTTTCAACAACAATCCTGTCATACCCAACCATTGGTCCATTTACCGAAGAACTACCCTTAAATCATTCTTATTCCTTTGACGAAGCATTACCCTATGAAACAGACTCGTTTACGATTGTGTATCCGGAATTTGATATCTATACGGTGTATGTTAAAACTGGCGATAGTGCAGGGGTTACAAATAGTGTTGAGTCGTGGTTTCGTAGTCGCAGTGTCGATCCGCACCAGTTAAAGATTCGTTATGTTACCCAGACAGATGAGGAGATGATTGCGTCAATCATATCAAAACTCCCTGTTGAAACAGATCGCTTTCGGATAGATTTTTCCCCGAAGATGGAATTGTTTATCGTGACGTTGAAAGGATCATCAGTCGGTCAGAGTAAACAGGACGCATTTGGATGGTTTGCCTCGGCGGGACTGACTGACACGACGAAGATAAATATTCGGATAGGGGAAGCGGTGGGAGAAAGTCAATAAATCTCCGCCAAAGGCGGATCTCCACCATAGGCGGATGAGCCTTTGGCTCAAGCCTCTGGCTGAAAAAGATCAAAGGATCAATACATCAAATAATCAAATCATCAATTGAACAGAGATAATAATGCATCACAACACTATTGTGGTGTATTTGTTAATTTGATGTATTGTTTTATTGATCGTTTGATCTCTTGATCACTTGTTCCCTTGTTTCTCCCCATTTTTTCCTGCTATACTGAATTTCATGAGACGTGCTTTTTTTGTAGGCGTGGTTGGTGTCGTGTGTTTTGTTATGGTTGCAACTATTTCAGCAGCCAACGAAGAAGAATTACTCAAGTATGCCAATAAGCGGTATCTTCCGGAGTCACAGCAAAACGTGCAGGAAGAGCCGGATAGTTTCCTCCATACTATTTGTCAATTACTCCTATTATGTGAAGGAGCAAAAACACAAAGCGTGGTAAATCCCCAACAGTTGCAGCCGATCAAAACCGAGCAAGATAAAGCAGATGCTGAAGCGCTGATGCAAACAACAAGAGAGGCTCCTCCTGTCGAAGAGACTGTTCAGGGAACCAGCAGTGCCCAGGTGCTTGCCGAGTGGACTACTTTGTCAGATCTTTTCTCGAGTTTGTTTTCGGGAGAAGAGAAAACCGGTTTTATCGATTCGCTTCTTCCCGCATCACAAACGGTTGGCGGACCGGGACAAGAGGCCGCTAAAAAGTCAGTCCGTGAACTGCAAATCGCGCTCCTCCCTGCAGGAGTAAATGGCATAGCAACACCGACTCCGACTCCCGCATCGTCCGGAGGCGGCGGCAAACCGCCCGGACACGGATCTGAGATTCCTCCCGGTTCGATACAAGGTTCTCCTGGTTCCATTCGACTTCTTGCCAAGCAAACCGGTGACTGGGCCGGCGTACCGTGGCAGGTGATGGAAGCGCTGATGATCATTGAGGGATCAAGTTACGGCAAGGGACAGGATGTAAATAATATTAAGACAGGGCTTTTTAAATTGACCTCTCAGGAAGTAACGTATTACCAACAACCCGGCATGAAAGTACCCAATGAGATAGTCAATTGTTCTCCACCCAATTCGTGTTCAGCAGCAGGTCCGGTGCAGTTTACTATCGGCGTTGATAACCGGGGAACGAATACCTGTTCCGGTTGCGGACTAACCGAGTGTCCAACCACGTGGTACGGCTATAAAGATACGGTTCTTGAAGTAGTAAAAGATGGTCGTACTCCAGAAGTCTGTAATTTAAAAGATTCTGTGTACGCTGCGGCACGGATGATGAAGAAAAATAGTGGAACCGCACCCGGGCTTGCCGAATGGAAAAAACCGAATGTCGTACGTTCTGCAACGTCGTATTATGGTTCATGTGAGCCGTGCGCAACGGCACGACCGAAATCAGGTGCATGGTATGCATGTCAACGGCTGGGGGAACCCTATTGTGAATTTGTATGGAATTTTTACCGGGAGCAAATAGATACCCAGGTTGTTGATCCGTCAGAAGGAACGCAACCAGGTACACAACCGGGTGCAGGCGCAACCAGCGCCTTTGGAAAACTGGCAGAACAAATGGTAAATGGTATAAAATTTGCCTGTGTGTTAAAAGGTATTATCGGTCGGGTGACTGGAGAGAACGTTTATTGTCTTGACAGTGTAACTCCAAAGCTCAATCAACAGGCATACAAATCGCTGCAAAATTCTGCAATTACCTATAATAAGATCGGAGGGTTGCAGTGTGTCGGGTTTGTCCGCGGTGTGGTCTGGCAGGTTCACAATCAAGAAATTAAAACTGGTTCAATGCCCGCCGCTTCATATTTTGCCCATCGTGACTATATTCCGGTAGGGTATACTCTTATTAAACCCGGCCCGGGAAAAATGCCAAAACCGGGAGAACTGATAGTTTGGGGTATACCACCAAGTGATGGTCATATCGCATATGTTACAGCACCTCTTGATTGGCCGAGAGTAATGGTAGTTGAGGCAAATGTTGTTTATAAAGGAACGGTGGGTGTTCGTGAAGTGAGAGTTGATCAATCCAATGTAGCCGGGTGGCTGACCAAAAATCCATGAACAAACTGCGACTACTCATTATAGGATTTTTTGTACTTTTATTGTTCTTGTTAGTAAGCGCATGGTTTCTATTTCAGAAGTCACCGGAGCAAGAAGGTGGGCAGGTTACTCCTGCGGTTTTGACGCCGACACCATCTCGGGATGAATACTTTGTTGTTTCAACTACACCTGTGGACAACGCAACTGATGTTCCGCTCAATCAGGCAATCACCGTGGTATTTAATAAACCGCTTCCACGGGATGCGGTGAAATTTGATATTTTTCCTGAAACAGAAGTGTCAGTATCGATGACTGGAACAGTTTTAACTGCAACACCGGCTACTCCGTTACAGCCGGGAACATCCTATCGCTATGGTATTACCTACGATGAATCGCTCGGGATTGTTCAATCTCTGTTTCAATTTACTGCTCTTGGTCCAACACCCACATCTCCTCCTGACACACGGGATGTTAAGCTGTTGGAAGAAATAGAACGAGATAACCTTGAGCATTATCCGGATATTTATCTTGCCAATAAAACTCCTTACGCAACTGATATATTTGCAATCACCTCATACTATGTGGAGGCAGAAGGAGGAGTACCCGGACATGATGCGTTTCTTATCGAGGTGTTGAAAGAAAATGATTATGCCACTGTTACCGATGAACAGAGGGCGAGAGCAAAAGCAGATGCGGAGGCGTGGATGCGCTCAATTGGTTTGACGGATGCACAAATACAACAGCTTGAAATCGAAATTGTTAATTAATCTCATGCCGCTTGTTTGTCCTGTTATAATAGTAATGTATGGAAGAAGAGTCACGGAATCCCTTAATCTTTATCATCCCTATCGTTGTTTTGGTGATTGCGGGTGTTGCGGTATGGTACTGGATGGGAAAAAATCGCATCGTGAGTGCAATTCCGGAAGGTCAACAGGCAGCGCAACGCGTGATTTTAGTGAGTCCGCAACCCACCCCAACTACTGAGGTGATACCTACCGAAGAACCAACACCTACCCCAGAAGAAGAAAGTCCATCGCCAACGAAAAAACCAGCTGCAACACCTACCAAACCAGCTGTCACAGCTACGCCAAAGCCGACATCGGCGGCAACAGCCACACCAAAACCCACCTCGGCAGCATCTCCAACGGTCACACCATCGTCGGGAAATCCAACGAGCACGCCCACAGTAACACCCACGGGAACGTAACAAATTTCATGAGGCACTAGCTTTTAGAAATTAGACATTCTCCTCTCTTTTCCTCTATACTGTCTGCATGAAACGGGTTTCTTTCATGGTAGTAGGTATCATGGTTTTGTTCATGCAGTTGTTCGTTACAGATGTACATGCACAATCAAGTATTAAATTTGATGCATTTGTACCAACCAACACACCTACTCCAACACGTACTCCTACCCCCGTTCCGGGATTTGATGATGCCGATGCCGGCTCACAAGCAACACTTCCTCCGGCCGGGCAGGTGAGCGGCTGTCCTTCGCCGAGTTTACGACTTCGTGTCCCGGGAACGATATACGATCACCACAGGCAGCAATTTACATGCTTTAAACCGACCATGTTTGTCGTGCACTGGAGTGCTGCCTGGACGACGGCACAAGGAACAAAGGATTATCTTGATACTCATAGCAGGTCATGTCAACTGGCACTTGACCGGAATAAAACCATACAGGCACTTGATTTTTACCCCAAAGTAGTTCAGCGGGGATGGTGTGCAGGTAATGAGTACAACAATCTCTCAATTAATGTTGAAATATCAGGCGTATATTTTGATGAGGTTATAACCAATCCGGGACATTCACGGTATCAGGATCTGACGATAAAGTCAGATAAAACCGTTGCCTTGATTTGCTGGTCGCTCAAACAATATGGTA
>JACQMD010000012.1 GCA_016203755.1 Candidatus Roizmanbacteria bacterium | reverse complement strand
CTATACTGCTTCCAAAAAAAGTTTATATTCTGTTTGTTGATTGGTCATGGGATAATTATAACAATTAGTATCATATACTCCCATATAAGATTATGCCTACTGCAAAAAAGTATGATAATTTAGTTTCATACGAAAAGCTAGAGGTAAAGAAAGATATTAGGAAGATACTGTAGTTTGCCCTCAGTTCAACTCTGAGCTATAATACTCCCATGCCATCACAACCATTCTCACCCGTAGACTCGCAGATTTCGTTTCCCGAAATTGAAAAGAAGATCATAGATTACTGGAAAAAGAATAAGACGTTTGAGAAGTCGTTGTCTATTCGGGAGAAATCTCCACGTTGGACATTCCTTGATGGTCCACCATTTGTGACGGGACTTCCGCACTATGGATCACTTCTTTCAAGTATTCCCAAAGATGTATTTGGCAGGTACTGGAGTATGAAAGGATACTATGTCCCGCGCGTGTGGGGATGGGATGGACACGGACTACCAATTGAAAATAAAGTGGAGAACGAACTCGGATTGAAACGGAAAAAAGACATCGAAGAAAAGGTCGGGGTTAAAGAGTTTATCAATCGCTGTCGCAAATATGTAGATACTGTTTCTGACGAATGGGAATGGTACGTGGACCATATTGGGAGATGGGTTGATTTTAAAAACGCTTACAAGACGTGGGGAAAAGATTACATGGAGTCAGTTATGTGGGTATTTAAACAGATGTATGAAAAGGGATATATCTATAAAGGACTACGTGTTTCACTCTATTGTCCCCACTGCGTCACCCCGATATCAAACTTTGAAGTTGCAATGGATGCCGATAACTATAAAGAGATGTTAGAGGCGGCAACCATTTATAAATTCAGGGTAAAAGGCGAAACAAACACCTATTTTCTTGCATGGTCGACTACTCCTTGGAACAAGATTGTGACAACTGCACTTGCCGTTAATCCAAAACTCACCTACGTAAAGGTGCAAATTGGAGAAGAACAGCTGATTCTTGCGAAACAAACTCTACCAATACTGAAAAATGATACGTATAAGATTGTCGAAACATTCAAAGGATTATCGCTCATTGGTATGTCATACGAACCACTCTACGATTACTTCGTAATCGATAAGCAGAAAAAAGCATTTATCGTTTCAGGTGGCGATTTTGTCACTGCAGATGAAGGCACGGGAATTGTAACAATTGCCCCTTACGGCGAAGACGATTTGAATCTCATGAAAGCAGAAAACATTCATATTGAGCTTCATGTGGACGAGGAAGGAATGATAAAAAAGGAAGTTCCCTTATTCGGTGGGTTATATTACCTTAAATCAAACGAGAAAGTAGATGAGGAACTCAAGTCTCGTAACCTGATTTATCGGATTGATACATATTCTCATACCGTGCCGACGTGCTGGCGTTGTCACACTCGTCTCTATTACGCTCCTCAAGATGCTTGGTACGTGGATGTGCAACAATTAAAACCCAAAATGAAGAAAACAAATGAGAATATCAATTGGATTCCTGATCATTTCAAGTACGGGCGATTTCTTAAAAGCATGGAAGCGGCTCCTGACTGGTGCATTTCAAGAAGCAGATATTGGGGATCTCCGGTTCCCGTTTGGGAATGCGCGTGTGGAGAACGATTTGTCCCGGGTTCGCTAGCAGAACTTGAAAAACGTTCGGGAACAAAGATTTCGGATTTGCATAAACCGGAAATTGACGGCGTAACCATTACTTGTTCAAAGTGTCAAAAGACCGTTCATCGCGTTCCTGAAGTTCTCGACAGTTGGATAGAAGCTGGCTCTGCGTCTTTTGCCGAACGCCATTTTCCCTTTAACCAAACTGAGAAATTGGAAGACTTCTATCCTCCTGATTTCATTGCTGAATATACCGGACAGATTCGTGCCTGGTTCTACGTTGTTCACGTTATTGCCGCAGCGTTATATGAATCGATTGGATTTAAAAATGTTCTGGTTACCGGCGTCATTCTGGGTGATGATGGGAGAAAGATGAGTAAGAATTTCCAGAATTATCCGGATCCGAAGATGATGCTTGAGAAATACGGGGGCGACGCGTTGCGGCTTTATTTGCTCGGAAGCCCCGTCATGATGGGGAACGATATTCTTATTTCAGAAGAAGAATACCGTAATCAGGTGAAAGATACACTGTTAATTCTTTGGAATTCATATAAGTATTTTGTTCTGTATGCAAATCAACATAAATGGCAGGCAAAAAAAAGAACGCCTTCAGAAAATATTCTTGACAAATGGATTCTGACAAGACTGGATGAGGTAGGAAGAAATATGACACGCTATCTCGATTCGTATGATACGCCACATACAGTCCATGAACTTAATATATGTATTCAAGACCTTTCTACCTGGTACATTCGGCGATCACGTGATCGGTTTGCAACGGGTGAGAAAAATGCACTCGCAACATTACATGCTTGTCTTAGCATTCTCTGCCGGCTTTCATCGCCACTCGCTCCTTTTATTACTGAAGCAATGTATAGGAATTTGACCGGAGAAGAATCAGTGCATCTCGTTGATTATCCGACGTATGGCAAATCAGCACATGAGCAGTCAAACAATGCAGTAATTCTTGATACGATGAAACTCGTTCGGGAAATAGTATCTTTAGGGAATTCACAGCGGAAAGATCATCATCTGTCGATACGGCAGCCTCTATCGGAGGTAACTATCGACGGATTTGAGAAATTGGATAATGAATATGAACAGATCATTAAAGATGAATTGAATGTGAAATCTATTTCATGGAAAACCTCCAAAACAAAATCAGTGGAGTTGAATACGACGATTACCGAAGAGCTGAAAGCAGAAGGTGATGCGCGGAATTTTATTCGGACCATTCAGAATCTGAGAAAAAAACAAAGGTTACACTTAACAGATAAAATTATTATTCACGCGCCAAATTGGCCGGAAACATTTGTATCAGAAATCAAAGAAAAAACACTCGCAACAGCGATACGACGAGCTGATATGCTTCGTATCGAGCGAGCGGACTAACCATCTTCTTCTATTATGAGATTACTTGCCTTACTTATTTGTCTCTTCAGTTTGCTCATTGTTCGCGCCATCACGCCCGATTTATTTATGTATCAACTTTTATGGATTGCGGTCGGGGTGATTGCTTATATACTGGTAAGCAGGATTGATACCAAAGTATTTGAGGGATTGTGGCCGTTATGGTACGTTTTGCTTCTCGGTTTTCTTGCCTTGTCGTTATTCGGACCGGAGGTACGGGGTTCACACCGCTGGATTGATTTATTTGGTGTGCGTATGCAACCATCAGAATTGTTAAAGCCTGTCTACGTCCTTTCTCTTGCGGCATATCTTTCCTCTACGAAAGAATATACCATCGGTCGTTTCTTACGGTTTACCGGACTTTTTCTCATTCCGACCTTGATAGTATTCAAACAACCAGATTTAGGAAATAGCCTGGTGTACTCATTCATTGTTTTTGCGCTTCTCTTTGCTTCTTTTTTTCCATTTGTCTATTATATAGCCCCGTTTGTTTTAAGTATGGTTGTAACTCCGTTTTTATGGGAGCATCTTGCCGCGTATCAAAAACTTCGCATCATCACCTTCATAAATCCAGGCTACGATTTACAAGGAGCCGGGTATAATGCCCGGCAAGCGCTCATTGCAGTCGGTTCTGGAGGATGGTTCGGCAAAGGATTGGGGGAAGGAACGCAGAGCAAACTGCAATTTCTACCTGAATTCCATACAGATTTTATTTTTGCATCAACTGTTGAGCAATTGGGTTTTGTGGGCGGGTTGTTCCTGTTACTCTTGTATTTTTTACTGCTTCTCAAGATTCTGAAAGTCGCACGGAACACTCCTGATACGTTTTGTAAACTGTATGCCTACGGATTGTTTGGCCAGTTATTTATTCAAGTGATAATCAATGTTGGTATGAATATTGGTATTCTCCCCATCACCGGGATCACGTTGCCGCTCTTTTCTTTTGGAGGCAGTTCCATGATTGCTACCTGGATAGGATTAGGGATTCTGGGGGGATTTCCGAAACCAAAAGAACATCCCGTTGCCATTGGCTAGAAAATTTTGTATACTATACCAGTTGACTATGAAATTTGCAGTTATTCAAACCGGCGGAAAACAGTACCAGGTTACGGAAGGAGAGCTCATTGCCTTGCCCCGTATGAAAGTTGATGCAGGAAAGCAGATAGAATTTCCTGACGTGTTGCTATTGAGCTCTGATGAAGCAGTGCAAATCGGAAAGCCGTATGTTTCGGGGGTAGTTGTGAAAGGAGAGGTAGTCTCACACACAAAAGGGGAAAAAATTCGAGTGGCCACATTTCGTGCAAAATCAAGGTATCGCAAAGTAAAGGGGTACCGTTCATACCTAACCACAGTCAAAATAACTGCAATTTCGGAAAAAAAGCTGAAATCATAAGAAAAGGAACTCATCATGGCAAAGACAAAAACATCAAAAACGACAAAGGGATCACGTAAATCGCAATCCAAACGGCTGGGAATAAAAAAGTACAACGGAGAAGTAGTGAGAGCCGGGGGAATTGTGGTACGTCAGCGTGGGAGCACGTTTTATGCAGGAGAAGGGATAGGGTGTGGTAAGGACTTCACCCTTTTTGCGTTGCGTGATGGACGCGTTCATTTCAATAAACGACGTGGAAAACAATACGTTTCAATTGTTGCCCCCGCTTGAGCGAGCCCGTCATTTTCATCACTTGATGACTCATGAAGGGATTTCCCAAACGGAGCTTGCCCGAAGATTTAAAAAAAGTCTTGCGTTTATCTCCAATACACTTCGTCTACTCAAACTTCCCGCTTTTATCCAGGATGGGTTGGCCGGCGGAAGTATCAGTGAGGGACATGCTCGTGCGTTGTTGACCGTGCAAGACACTCATAAGATGATTGGTGTGTATCGTGAAGTGCTGGTAACCAATGCAACAGTCCGTCAGACGGAACGCATGGCACGAGAGGCGAACAGAGAGATAGTACTTAATAAGAAGGAAGTGGAATCAATCCAAACTTCTGAAGCGGCCAATAGCGGAAAACCGCCTGTCCGATGATGCTATCTTTTTCAATCGGCCCAAATTCGCGGGAATCAGAAGAATGACTCCGGTTGTCTCCCAGAACGAAATATGAATTGTCCGGTACGGTAAATATCTGGTCTTCGGGTAAAAAGCGCCCTCCTGAAGTACGATTTGATTCCGGTTCATAGGTTTCAGTCAGTACTTTGTCATTAATAAATACAACACCTCCGGAAATACGTACTGTTTCGCCGGGAAGCCCAATAACCCGTTTGATATAATCATCTTTCGGACGGTTTGGCGCTTTAAATACAATAACTTCTCCCCGCTGCGGCAGGCGGAACCGATAGCTCACCTTTTCTGTAAGAATGTAGTCGCCGCTGTGGAAGCTGGATTCCATAGAAGCACCCCGTACCATGTGTGGCTGAGCAGCAAAGAGATAAATGACGACAAAAATTGCCGCCGCAAGTACAATTGTCTGTAAAATATCAAAGAAAAACGCGAAACCCTGTTTCAGCATGAAATAAGTGTAAACAAAATGATATAATTTGGCAAGTAGGAGGATACGGCCGCTTAGCTCAGTAGGTTAGAGCGTACGACTCACATTCGTAAGGTCGGGGGTT
>JACQMD010000037.1 GCA_016203755.1 Candidatus Roizmanbacteria bacterium | reverse complement strand
GTAAGAAGAAACCGATTGATCCGGATGGCAACAGCTCCCAGCTCATGACTCCGTGGGAATAAGTCAACCTTCTGCTATAATCTCTTCATGCATCCAACACCATATGCCGATATTAATTCTCTGCTTGATGAGTTATTACAACGCATACGAAAAATTCTTGGCGATAAACTAGTCGGGTTTTACCTCTATGGCTCATTCGTCTGGGGGGATTTTGAATATGACACCAGTGACATCGATATGCTTGCCGCAATTAAATCAGATATAACGGAGAAGGAATTTGAAGCGTTGAAACAAATGCATGCGGATTTTGTAAAAAATTACCCCGCGTGGGATGACCGGATTGAAGTGCAATACTATTCGCTCAATGGTTTACAAACGTTCAAAACCAAATCATCGCTATTGACGGTTATTAGCCCTGGCGATTCGCTCCATACGGTTGATGCCGGAATAGAATGGCTCGTGAACTGGTACTTTGTTCAGGAATATGGAGTTACTCTATGGGGACCAAAACCGTCTACCATCATCCCTCACATTTCAAAAGGTGAATTTCTGCAGGCTGTCAAAAACCATGCATTGAATTGGAAAGGGTATGTAAAGAGAACGATAAAATCCCGTTCGGATCAGGCATATGCAATTTTAACCTTGTGCCGCGCACTCTACACCTCCAATACTAGTAAGCAGGTTTCGAAAAAGAAAGCTGCGGCGTGGGCCATGCAAGAGCTACCCGAATGGTCAACACTTATTCAAAACGCGTTAGCATGGCGAAAAGACAGACTGAATAAACAAATAGATCACGAAGCAACCTATCCGAAGACGGTGAAATTTGTCAACGATGTGATAGATCAAATCAGAATGATATAATCCAGATATGCAATTAAAAGGAAAAGTAGTTTTAGTGACCGGATCTTCAAGTGGCATAGGCAAAGCCATTGCAGTAGCCTGTGCGAAACAGGGTTCATGTGTGGTTATTCACTTTCGCAACAATAAACAAGGTGCAGCTGAAGCGGTAAAACAGGTAAATAACTATTCACATGGAACTATGATTACTGCAGATTTGTCAGAACCGGGAGGAGCAAAACGTCTCTTTGAAACATTGAAGAAAGATTCTATACGAGTGGATATACTCGTGAATAATGCAGGCCAAGCAACTCCCGGTCAATTTGACGATATGCAGACCTGGGAAAGTCAATGGAACAATATCTTCATGAGCCAGGTACAGGTAACCAATGAATTCATCAGAAGTCCTCACTCAAATGAAATAAGAAAAATAGTGAATATCAGTTCTGTCTACGGAATACCGGAAATGGGAAATCCGGACTTTCCGCAATACTCTGCTGCCAAGGCAGCGGTAAACAGTTTTACGTGCAACTTGGCTAAAAAGTTAGCTCCATCTGTGTTAGTGAATGCAGTCGCACCTGGTTATACATGGACTCCTCCCTGGGAAGGGACTCCACAAGAAGAACTTGAAGCGTGTAAAAATTTAACACGAATTAGAAGATTTGTTGAACCGGAGGAGATAGCCGTAACTGTTGTTCATTTGTTACAAAACGATGCGATCACGGGAGAAATCATTCGAGTGGATGGAGGTCTCCACTTGCCTAACTTACGGTAAATACCATGACGGACAAACAGATAATAGATTTTCTTACGAAGCAGAGAGTTTCTGTTTTAACCACGCTCTTAAAAGACGGGTCTCCCCACGCTGCTGCATTACATTATTCACATAAAATCAACCCGCTTGAGCTGTATTTCTCAACAGAAAACACGAGTGTCAAATGTCAAGCTTTATTGGAGGGAAACTCGGTGAAAGGCTCTGTTGTAATTGGTTTTAGTGAAGAAGAGTGGATTACGTTACAGATGGACGGGGAAGTTACCGCAATTTTCGATACAGATAAATTAAAAGCTGCTCAAGCAATCCACTATCCGAAACATCCGAAAGCTGCACAATACAAAGATGATCCGGCAACGATTTTTCTCAAGTTTATTCCGAACTGGTGGCGGTATACTGATTACAACACCGATCCGATTACCATACTTTCTTCTGAAAAGTAATTTTTTAATAGTGACAATGAATTTTAGAATACCTTTGATATAATCCAGTCATGAAATTACTTCTTACCTCATCGGGCAATACAAACCAATCGATCGAACATGCACCCCTTGATCTTCTTGGAAAATCGTTTAACAAGGCTCGTTTAACCTTTATTCTGCAGACCCCATGACTCGGTCTGGTAAATGTCATATATATCCTATAACATTGCTATATGCTCCAGTTCCTGGTAGAATTAACTCCTCTTATGACAGCGCAACAGGAACAGTATGAATTATCGCGATTTTTTGAGGTCGGGTCGCTTCATTTTGATAAACAACCTGCTCCAGAGAAAATACTGCCTATCATAACTGAACCATACCTCTCTACTCTGCATCTCATGCGTGAAAACGCGATACGCCCGGATCCGGTACTGACTCGGGGCATTGCTCTTGCACGAAACCTAACAAACAATTTAAGACGGAATGTTGGACTAAAAACGGTACCCAGTAATGAAATGGAAGTAATCTTGTTAGAGAAAGATAAATTTGATAGCTATTACCGAGTATTAGGAGGCCTGGGTGAAGATGAAAAAATACAAGCCATTGGTTTCTCTGCACAACTATTGGCACCAGTAGTTGTGCAACATCATCCTGATCTTCCTGCATATTTTCTGGCTTCACTTGCATTGCATGAATTTATCCATCGATGGTTAGAACTTTCCTCAACAGTCTTCACGGTGAAACAAGAAAACAATGTACGTCATCTTTCCTACCTGTCAAGTAGAGATGGTTTAACCATATATAAAACGTTTCGGAAGTACCCTGATATTTCTCCCCAACGACAAGGAATGCTTCTCAATGAGATTCCGAATTTGATCTTCCAGCGTGCATTTATCGAGCTGGTGTTAGATGATCCAAACTATAGCATGTTGTTTGAAGAAGAAATAGAAAAGAGAGATAAAGCACTTGCAATAAACGGACTTAGTCACGTAGGTTATCACTACCTTAACGCTCAAGGTTATACCTGCTTATTAGATAGATCGTTAACCTATCACAATACACGTGGAGTTGCAGTAACCGAAGATACAATCACGCCTATTACGCTTTTGCAGCTTGCGGGTGATCTACTTAAGATTTATAGTGAACAAGATAAAACGACATCTTTTCCAGAATTATTACTTCATGCAAAAATAAATCCCCGGTTTCAAAGCCGGATTAAAAACATAATGGATGCTCGTATGGGAGATGGATTTTTTAATCGACTCAAACATGCCAAATATGAACCAGCAGATATCATGAGTATTCTAAGCGAACTACAAGTAAAATTGGATTTCCTGTAATAGTGGATATGGATGAATTCAAAAAAAGCAATACACTACTTCACCTCTATTTCATCCATATTTTCCGGAGAAACGCCGATGAGAGAGATACGCATGAGCGAAACGGGTTTTGTGGTATCCGGTCTTATTTCATCGGTGAAGGTACCATATCCGCTTCCTTGAGTTCTTGAGGTTCCAATAGCAACTCTCTCTGTAGCTAACGTGGCTTCACGTCTCTCAGCTCGTGCAGGCCGGGAAGGCTTCATCGGTCCCAGAGGGGGAGAAGCCAACACCCCACTGAAACGAAGCGGCGAACTATACACAGCACCTCTGGTAAAAGAAGAAAAACTGTCTGATGAATACAATCGAGAAGCTGTAGATTCTACCATCTTTAACGAAGGTTTTGCTACGCTCCCTTCTTTCATACCTGCCATAACAGCAGCTATCATTGCCCGCCAGGTCAATAAACTATCTTCACCTTCGCGGGATGCAAAGTGAGTTTCCACGGGAAGTAATTTCGGCCCTTCGGAAGGGACCGGAACAATACTTGTTTTACCCCCGCCGTCACGGCCCTTGTCGATGACAATGGGCATAGTGATAAGTTGAAGAGTACCAACCAGATCTCCACCATGTTTCTTTCGCTCCTCCGCTGACATGCTGCTGGGAAGATTTGGCTCCCATAGAAACGATGTGCCTGATCCTTGTTTACTCTCTTCTAATGCAATAGTCGGATGATCAGAGGTAGTAATAAAACTTCCTATGCACTTTCCTTCTTTAAATACCAGTGTTCGAGCATCTGACCCAGTTGTTAACATCAGATGGAATTTCGGCTGTTCTACCCAAGATCCCGGTGCGCGAACTACCGGTATAAAGGCGACTCCTTCAGCTACTTGGATGTCTTGTTTGGAAAGATGAAACGATTCGGGAAAAGCCAGCAAAGTCTCCTGAACAGTCGGGTCAACCGGCAACCCTAACTGGCGGGCAAACGCCTCATCAAGCTGGATACGGGCTTGATCGATGGGGACGGTTTCAACTGGTTTTGGGATAATAGGCGCTGCTGATTCATCATCCGGCGATTGTTTATAGCGATACAAACCAGCAATGAAAGCTGGTTCATCGGCTCCTATTACTCTCTCGCCAAACGGTCTTTTTACCATGACTCGAACCGCTGCATGGCTTGTCCGGATTGCGGCTTCTGGATGAATAGTTCCCGATTCTTGCAACCCTTGACGCAAATGATCTATTGCAACATAGCTTCCTTGTAATTTTTCCCGTTTATAAAGACTGAGTGGATCATTGTATCTAAAGTTATCTGATAAGTGATCTTTTCCTCCTTTTCCCAAAAAGGTAGCGATCTCGTTTACTCTTTGCAAATCTTCAGCTGCAGATGGTTGTTGACCTTCAGAGGTAGCAGGTTTTTGTTCTTTTTCATCATTTAATAGATTTAGAAGACCAATACTTGTTTCTGACGGCTCCTCAACTGTATACACCACTGCGGCAACGCGTCTATGCAATGCTGTTTGCTCGGCAAATCCACCTGCTGCTCGTTGTTCCTCAAGCAGTGCAATTTCGCACGCCAGTTGCTGCGACTCCTTTTCATAAAATCCGGATGAATTTCTCGGGCGTAACCGATGATAGGTATTCAACTCCCACATTTTTACTCGCTCCTCCAATGGCAACTCGCTGCTTCGTTCCCGAAGTAATCTCACGACACCAAACAGCGCATTATCCGGCGGAATTTTATTCTGCTCAACTCGCAACTGGCAGACATTTTTATAATCAGAAAATGCTGCTTCCCGATCACCTGTACTCTCATGGTATCTGCCGAGTAAATCGTAAGTATGCGCAAGTCTCTCCGATGCCTGCGCATATCCTCCGCTCCC
>JACQMD010000036.1 GCA_016203755.1 Candidatus Roizmanbacteria bacterium | reverse complement strand
GTCTAAAGTAGATTGTATGCTGTCTTGGTTTTTTAATGCTGTTAATGTCTTTTTCATAATCTTTTCCTTTATTAATGACATCGATAATTGCGCTGCCGACAACGGCAATATCAGCATAGTCCTGCAGTGTTTTCATATGTACTTTCTTTGAAATCCCAAATCCGACAGCGATTGGAAGATTTGTGTATTTTCTAATGGTTCTGATTTTTTTAATTGATGTCATATCAAGAGTTTGATTTGCACCGGTTGTTCCATGACGTGCTACATAATAGATAAATCCGCTCGCCACTGAAATGTTTTTCTTGATCCTGTCAATAGTACTCGATGGTGATAAAACCCGAATATTTTCAACATCATATTGATTACAAAATTCGCTGTACCGTTCATTGTATTCCTCATCGGGCGGTATATCAGGAATAATAAGGCCGCTGCCACCTATATTTTTAATTTTTTTAGCAAACTTCTCTGTCCCATAGGTGTAAGCAGTATTGTAATAACACATAACATAGACCGGTATAGAAACCTGTGCTGTTATTGTACGTATCGTTTCAAGACTCTTTACCACAGTAGTTCCGGATTTAAGAGCATAATCGCAGGCTTTCATGATGGTCGGGCCGTCTGCTAATGGGTCTGAGAAAGGAATTTGTAATTCAAGATAATCTGCTCCTGCCTGTTCCATTATTCTGGCAAAATGAACGGTCTCGTCCAATGATGGATATCCAATAACACTATGTGTCATTAACTGAATCTTCTTTTTCATATATTTTTTATGTATTGTTTCAAAAACGAAGTAAAGTCATTGTCTTTTATCTCCTGCTGTAAAATAAAAAGATCCTTATCGCCTCGACCTGATAGATTAACAACGACTATCTTGTTTTTCTTGAGTTTCGGTGCCCGTTTTATCGCTTCGGCAACTGCATGTGCAGATTCAAGAGCAGGAATAATTCCCTCGGTAACTGTTAACGTTTTAAATGCATCAAGCGCTTCTGTATCGGTGGCAGACGTAAATTGAATCCGCTTCTTCTCGTAGAGGAACGCAAGCTCCGGGCTTATCCCTGCATAATCAAGTCCGGCAGAAATGCTACTTGTATGGGCAATATTCCCATCAGAATTCTGTAAAAAGTAGGACTTATATCCTTCAACAATCCCTACTCTTCCGCCATGGAATCGTGAAGCATGAGAACCAACTGTTTTAACTCCTTTACCGCCTGC
Organism: Candidatus Roizmanbacteria bacterium; assembly: GCA_016203755.1. Classification (GTDB taxonomy): domain Bacteria; phylum Patescibacteriota; class Microgenomatia; family 2-01-FULL-40-14; genus JACQMD01. Next base: position 5,144 of record JACQMD010000036.1, on the reverse strand, counting down.
TTCTACACCAATCATCCGGACAGATTTTTCTTTGAGGAAAGGATAAAAAAGACCCGATGCATTACTTCCTCCGCCAACACAGGCGATCAGATAATCGGGTAATTTCCCTGTTTGTTTCATCAGTTGTTTTCTCACTTCTTTTCCCACAATACTCTGAAAATTACGGACAATGGTTGGATAGGGGTGTGGTCCCACTGTTGAGCCCAACAAGTAGTATGAGTCTTCAACATTGGTTATCCAGTCTTTTATCGCTGCATTTACTGCGTCTTTTAATGTTTGACTGCCAAATGTCACCGGTACTACTTCTGCCCCAAGCCTTCTCATCCAAAACACGTTAGGCGCCTGTCGCTCAACGTCAATTGCACCCATGTATACGGTGCAGGTAAATCCAAATTTTGCCGCAACTGTTGCCGTTGCCAATCCATGCTGGCCGGCGCCAGTTTCTGCAATTAAACGTTTCTTCCCCATTCTTTTTGCAAGCAATGCCTGGCCGAGGCAGTGATTCATTTTGTGCGCGCCGGTTAAATTGACACCTTCGTTTTTTAGAAAAATATGGGCGCCGCCCAGCTTCTTTGTTAAATTTTCAGCAAAGTATAACGGAGTGGGGCGGCCGGCGTAATGCTCATAGAGATGATGCAATTCATCTTGAAATGCTGTATCCTTTTTTGCACGGTTATATTCTTTTTCCAGCTCCTCAAGAGAAGGAATGAGCATTTCTGGTACGTATCGACCGCCGAATTTCCCAAAATGTCCAGAGTGATTTTTCATAAAATACGAATGATTATCTTCCTAATAAATCTTCTCCGGCAAATGGTTTTCCGCCCTGTTGTTTTGCCTCGAGAATTTGTTTCGTGTATTCTTCCAGTTTTTCAGGATTGAATGTTAACTTTGTTGTAGTTGGTTCTACCGGTGTTGTAGGTTGAAATAATTCATCTGACGGTACTGATTGACCTGTTTCATATTTATTCATGTATCTCACCTCCCATCTAATTTTATTCATCTTTAATGTGTCGATAGCGATTACAGCTATTAAATAACGTAAACAATATTTCTGCTTCTTGTGTTAGTTCATCTTCGTTTAGGGATGGATCGATGCCAGCGGATTGTATAATTTGTCCGTTTTCCATAATAACTCCTCTGACAGGGAATTGTAGTGTTTCTTGTATGATAATAATACGATGCAAACGTTCGCCTGCCTGACAGGAGATTTCTTCCCGGAGTGTATAAATGCCATGGGTCGGATCGTTTTCTCCATTTCGATATCCAACGATCATTCGAGCCTCTGTCATGCCAGTACCGTTTTGAAATTCAAATCGCTCTTTTGGCAATTTTCCTAACGCAACTTCTAAAGCAGTTTGTTGTAGTTCTTTGTTTTTCATAATTTGCCAATAAAAAACCCTTGGATAATACGAACAATATTCGTATCATACAAGGGTTCTTGATAAGAACGGTGCCACCTTGTTTTGTCAGAAAATTACTCTTCTGACCTTAATAACCGACTACCATCGGTTTGCAATGTGATAACGGGTTGCGTCCGGAGCTGGCTACTTTTCCTCCGATTCGGAGGGCCGGTTCACCAGTCAGCGTTTCTTTTTCAAGAATCGACAGGCCCATATTCCTGTCTCTTACGCTTTTACATACTTAAATCTATTTTTCTGCAACTCTTTTGATCCTCGTGTCACGGTTGCGATACCGACGCCCAATTTCTCTGCAATCGTGTGTTGTGCAATATTTTTCTTCAGCATTTTCACAATCTGCAGTCGGGTCGGAATCTCTTCCAGTTCTTTCGGCGTGAGTATTCCGTGCAAAAAATCAAGCATCTCTTCCCGCGTCTCAAAAGTCAACAGTGTATCTGCTAATTCGTTTAACTGTTTAGAATTCCACATTGATAAGTACTAGTATACTAGTAAGATAGTATCCTGTCAAGAGGGCGATTCTTACTCTATATTATGGAAATGATACAATACGTGTTATGAACAAAACCTTTCAAATCCCCATTCCGTCTTCATCACAACCATATAATTTCAATTATTTTCTGACTCACTATGTCTTTTATCCGTGGGTAGTTGAGGGAAAAGAGCTGGTTCGACTATTTAAACTACCGTCCGGAAAATTCGTACTTGTTCGAGTAGGCTATCGTCATAATCCGCAACCCGCATTACTGATTGCTCTTAATGAATTGGAGCGGTTAAATGCTGACGAGCAACTGTGGCTGGTCGATCTGATCCTCTGGATATTTGCGGTAGATGAACCGGTAAAGGAATTTTACGAGGTAATTTGTCAAAAAGATGCAGTGTTGAAGGCAGCGTGTCAGGAGATTTACGGAGCGCATTTGCGCACAGACCCGTATGTGTTTGAATCAATACTTGGTGTCATTGTTGCTCAAAATGTTCAATTCCAGCGAATTTATACCATGACTGAACTTCTTTGTAAACGATTTGGGGAGAAGAGAACGATAGGCGAAAAAACATATTATACCTTTCCAACTCCGCAAGTGATTGCGAAGGCGCCTCTCTCTGAAATCCGCGCCTGTAAAGTAGGGTATCGTGATAAATACATTAAAGGCGTTGCAGAAGAAGTCATGAAAGATAACCTTGATCTTGATGGGTTAAGAAATGAAAAAGATCCTCAGACTATCCGTGAGAAACTTATGGAATTGCCCGGTGTTGGACCGTATACCGCTGATCTTGCTATGGCAATCGGATTTCGACTACCCATGTTTCATCTCGATCTCTATAGTCGTGAAGCACTCTATACGTTTTATTTTCATGGCAAGAAGATTTCGGATGAACGGTTGCGCGAATTTGTCGATGTACGATGGGGGAAATGGAAACATCATGTCATGTTGTTGTTAACTACGAACACCGATACGTGGGCTCCCAGCACGGGCAAGAAGTTTCGCCTCAAATCAGGCGCAAAATCTCCGTAATATTACATCTTTACACTCACATCCACTCCGGCAGGGAGTTCGAGGTGCATGAGGGAGTCAATTGTTTTACTCGTTGGTTCAATAATATCAATAAGACGTTTATGAACCTTGATTTGAAATTGTTCTTGAGAATCTTTATCGGTGAAGGGGGATTTTTGAACAGAGAAAAGTGTGCGTTTTGTCGGAAGAGGAATCGGACCCACAACTCGTGCACCCGTCCGCACTGCGGTATCAAGAATTTTTTGACAACTTTGGTCTATAATACGACTGTCGTACGCTTTTAATCGTACCCGTATGCGTCCTTTTGGCATAATGTTCGATTCCCTTTATTCCAATGTGCGAGGATTAAACCCGGTACACTAATACGTACCTATGCGAGTATTTCAGTGATTACCCCGGCGCCAACTGTTTTGCCGCCTTCTCGTACTGCAAATCGATCACTTTTTTCAATTGCAACCGGCACAATGAGTTCAACCGTCATGGTAGTATTGTCTCCCGGCATGACCATCTCAACGCCTTCTGGGAGCGTAATGGCGCCCGTAACATCGGTAGTTCGAATATAGAATTGCGGTTTGTATCCTGAAAAGAATGGTGTATGACGTCCGCCTTCTTCTTTTGCAAGCACATAAATCTCTGCTTTAAATTTCTTGTGTGGTTTGATCGATCCCGGTTTTGCAACGACCTGTCCGCGTTCAACATCATCCTTTTCCATTCCGCGAACCAGGAGTCCGACATTGTCTCCGGCCTGTGCATCATCCAAGCTTTTCCGGAACATTTCAATACCAGTAACGACCGTTTTCTTCGTTTCCCGTACGCCAACAAATTCAATCTCTTCATTTACGGCAAGTTTTCCCCGTTCTACACGTCCCGTCACGACGGTTCCGCGACCTTTAATCGAGAATACATCTTCAACAGACATAAGGAATGGTTTATCAAGATCACGTGTCGGAGTGGGGATGTGTTCATCAACTGCCTGCATCAGCTCTCCGATTGCCTTTTCTGCTTCAGCATCACCCTCAAGTGCTTTGAGTGCTGAACCTTTAACAATGGGTGTTTTGTCACCATCGTATTTGTATTTATTGAGGAGTTCTCGAACTTCCATTTCAACCAGCTCAATGAGTTCTGCATCTTTTACCATATCAATTTTGTTAAGGAATACCACAATTGCCGGCACATTGACCTGACGTGCAAGAAGAATATGTTCACGAGTTTGCGGCATCGGACCATCGGGAGCTGAAACCACCAGAATAGCGCCATCCATTTGGGCTGCACCAGTGATCATGTTTTTTACATAATCTGCGTGTCCTGGAGCATCAATGTGTGCATAATGGCGTTTTTCTGTTTCGTACTCTGAGTGATGAATATTGATGGTAACTCCGCGTTGTCGCTCTTCAGGAGCAACATCAATATCTTCATATTTGAGTGCTTTTGCAAGGTTTTTCTTTGCAAGGTAGTGGGTTATTGCAGCGGTGAGTGTCGTCTTCCCGTGGTCAACATGACCAATGGTTCCGACATTCACGTGTGGTTTTGTTCGTTTGAATTTATCTGCCATGTGTTTATTGAAAAAAAATAACGTTAGCCTGGTGCTAACATTAAATTATATTATACAAAGCTAGTTTGTTTTGTCAAGCCTCAATTTCTCCTGCAAATTTCGTGGTAACTCATCATAGTGAGATGGTTCCATATAAAATGTTGCTCGTCCTTGGGTTAAACTTCTAATGGTCGTTGCATACCCGGTAAGTTCTGCAAGAGGACAGTGTGCCGTGATAACGGTCACCATTCCACGCTTTTCAGTCCCCAGAATTTGTGCGCGTTTACTTGAAAGATCACCAATGATTGCACCCATAAATTCATCAGGAGTGGTAACTTCTATCTTCATGATGGGTTCGAGAATAGTGGGTTGTGCCTGTTTGACTGCATCCTGAAATGCCATGGAACCCGCAATTTTAAAGGCAATATCTGAAGAGTCAACTTCATGATAAGATCCATCGTAAAGCGTTACTTGCAGATCAACGAGTGGATAGCCTGCATATACGCCTTTTTCTACTGCTTCTTTTACCCCTTTTTCAACAGAAGGAATAAATTCTGACGGAATTGTTGCTCCTTTTATTGCATTGATAAATTCAAATCCTTCCCCTCGGGCTTTTGGTTCGACTTTCAGCATACAGTGTCCGTATTGCCCGCGGCCTCCGGTTTGCCTGATGTATTTTCCTTC
>JACQMD010000035.1 GCA_016203755.1 Candidatus Roizmanbacteria bacterium | reverse complement strand
GCACTTTCGTCCCTTCTTTTTGTAATTGTTTAATATGTTCATATTTTTTTTCAGGCAACACTTCCGCAAATACCGTATCAATGGCCAGTTTTTTTGCCACTCCGTTTGCTACCCCCCGGTTGTCACCGGTTAGCATGGCAACTTTTACATTTAGCCTGTGGAGAGCTTCAACCGTCTGGTATGATTCCTGCTTTATCTCATCACTGAGAGCAATAAGACCAAGTATTTTTTTCGTATCAGAAACAAATACAACCGTTTTTCCTTCTTCGGCAAGTTTCGCATACGTTTTTTTCGCTTCATTCGTTACTAAATTCTTCTCCTCCATAAGTGTTGTATTTCCAATCATATATCGGGTTTTTTGTATTGTGCCTTCTAAGCCTTTTCCTGCAATGTTTTTGATGTTTTCAGCGGTTTTCAAAGCAATTTTTTGCTCTTTCGCATGCTTTACGATGGATATTCCTATAACATGCGAAGAATGCGCCTCAAGCGATGCAGCAATAGCCAATAGGTCTTCTCCACCTGTCACGTCTGTTACGCCAAATGTTCCTTTTGTTAATGTTCCCGTTTTGTCAAACACAACATATCCGATATCTTTCACGGCTTCAAGCTTTCCCATGTCTTTGATAAATATGCCGTTTTTGACTGCAAGTTGTGTGGCAATAGTTGTAACGGTCGGTATGGCAAGACCAAGCGCGTGCGGACAGGCAATCACAAGGACAGTAATGGCAAGCGTAAGTGCAAAAACAAATGTCTGACCTACAATAAGCGACCATACCAAAAGTGTGAGTAGGGCAACTGAAAGTGCGGTGATGGTAAGCCATCCCGCCGCACGGTCTGCAATTCGCTGGACATTCGGTTTGGTTTGTCGTGCCTCTGAAATGAGCTTTTGAATCTGTCCGATGGTTGAATGTTCTCCGACTCGATCCAACCGCACTTCCACCGATCCGTCAATACAGATTGCACCAGCTACCACATGATCCTCTTCTGACTTGTGAAGCGGCTTTGATTCTCCGCTTATGTGCGCCTCATTGAAATTCGCACTGCCTTTCATAATCACCCCATCAGCCGGAGCTTTTTCGCCGGGCAGAATACGTACCATGTCACCTTTTTTCAGTGTTTCGACAGTAACTTCTTTTACGGTACCGTTAACGAGAAGATGGGCTTGTTTTGGAAGGAGTTTTGCAACTTCAGATAATGCATCACCGGCAGCAGATGCGGACTTAGCCTCAAGATAATGACCGAACAAGAGCACCCAAATCAGGGTAGAAATTTCAAGGTAAAACTCTGCCTCAAGTGATGGCACAAATGTCCCGACCGCGGAAAAAAGATAACCGCTACCCACCGCAAGTGAGACAAGCGTCATCATGCCGTATTTTCGAGCAGCTATTTCGTGTTGCGCGTGCTGGAAAAAGATAAGGCTGAAATAGAAAATGATGGTAGCAATAGCAAATTCAAGATACGGACGAAGTGAAAAGTCAGGAACTTTGAAATACTCAACACCCATCTCACTTAAGAGCGCGAGCGGAACAAGAAGTACTGTCACAATTAAGAATCTGCGCAAGAAGCTCTGTGCAACCTCAGTGCCTCCGTGCATCATGGCAAATTCATCATGCTCATGCTCCGTTGTGTTTACTTCGGATCCCTTTTTTTGAACAAGCTTCATGCCGCATTTTGGACATGTGCCGGGTTTGTCCTTTTGCACTTCCGGGTGCATGGGACAAGTAAATACGTTGTTATTCATAGTGTTACCAGCTTCTCAACCACGCTCTCATCTGGTCAATTTCGCTTGATTGGGCTGCAATAATATCATCGGCAAGATTACCCATCTCTTCCCTCGCTGTGCCGTTTTTGAGCATGCTTGCCATCATAACCGCCATCTGGTGATGGGGGATCATTTCCTCAATAAATGCCCGGTCAAAATCTGTGGCCGTCTCAAGTCTCGTAATATCAGTATTATCGCCCATCATCCCCATATGCATGCTGCTTCCTCCCATCATGCCATGCTGCCGCATAACTTGCGTACCAGCTGGCAGTTCGAGTCCAAACCAATCCCTATACCAGCTTTTCATCTGGGTTATTTCCGCGCTTTGCGAATCTATGATGTTTTGCGCAAGCGTTTTTACTTCACTTCTTTGTGCGTTTTGTAACGCAAGATTTGCCATGGTGATTGCGTCTTCGTGATGAGGAATCATCTGCTCGATAAAATGAGCATCGATACTTGAACTGTTTATATAAGAATTTCCCATCATGCCAGTATTTCGTACTCCCATCATTTGCATCACGCCGCTGTAATTGCCATTAATTGATGTTGTCATAATAAGCCAGACAACAAATCCTCCAATTAAGAAACCAATTAATGCATACAAAAGTGGACTTTGTTGTGTTTGTGTTGTCATACGTATCACCTCCTCATTTTTTATGATTGTGTCCGCGCATCATGAATACCATCATGATAGGGCATACTAAAAGAGGAAGCAAGGACAGAAATGACAGGTTGAATACTTTGCTTGCAATAAGGGCTAGTGCGATAATGAGAACACAATGAAACCAGTGTGATTTAAGAAATAAATTCATCATAGTGACTATTCACCTTCTTCCGCTATAGCGCCGTTGTTTTCCGCGGCATTTGCCCTAAGTCATGGAAGAGCTAAACCTCGCAAATTGGATAAACATAAACGTAAATAAGAGTATCATCACTGCAAGAGCAACATCTGAAACATAGTTTCTCCTGCCCGGCTTAAACTGACGAAGAAGAAGCGAATTCCCAACAACAGAGACAGAACTGAGCGCCATGGCCAGTCCGGCAAGTTCCGGCTTTAATATGAGCCCGATCCCCATAAATACGCGAGCCGCTATAGGAATACCGATCACATTGTAAAACAAGGCAAAGAACATATTTTGTTTTATTTTCTGCATGGTTTGTTTGGAAAGATCTATGGCGGCAATAACGTCCCGAAGGTCATTTTTAATGATCACTATACCACCCGTTTCCATAGCAACATCTGTTCCTGACCCCATGGCAATACCTAGGTCCGCTTGAGCAAGAGCCGGCGCATCATTGATACCGTCACCAACCATGGCAACTTTTTTGCCATTTTCCTGTAATTTTTTAACTTCATTGGCTTTATCTTCAGGTAATACTTCTGCAAGGATATTCGTTATACCAACCTGTGTTGCAATTGCCCGGGCGGTTCGCTCATTATCTCCGGTAATCATGTAGACATCTATGCCACGTTTTTTGAGTTTCTCAATTGCCTCTTTTGATGTTTCCTTGACGGTGTCTGCAACAGCAATAACACCAAGTATTTTCTCCCGCGTTGCAAGAATCATGGCCGTTTTTCCCTGTTCCTCGAGTCTGCTCATCCGGCGGTTGATTGCATTGACAGGAAGATTAAGAATTTCAGCAATAAGTTTTCTGTTACCAAAATAGTGAAGAGCGCCGTTTATACTTCCCTGAACGCCATGTCCCGGAATGGCCTTAAAATCTATTACCTCGTTTATTAAAATCTTCTCCTCTTCCGCATAGGTATAAATGGCTTCAGCCAGTGGATGCTCTGATTGCTTCTCAAGTGATGCAGCAAGTGCAAGCACATCATCCTCTGAAAATTCTCCGGTCGATTCAACAT